>CALJNY010000158.1 GCA_937981515.1 uncultured Collinsella sp.
CGAACCCGAGCGAGACAGGACTCCACGGCAGCTCGATCGGTATCCCGCAGCACCGCGATAAACTCATCGCCGCCGTCGCGGCCCACAAAGCAGGTCTCTGACGCCACGCGCCCCAGCTGCTGGGCAAAAGAACGGATGTATTCGTCGCCCTTCTCGTGGCCAAAGCTGTTATTGACCGTATGCAGATTGTTAAGATCGAAGACGCACAGCGCAACGGGCGCTTCAGCGGAGACAGGCTGCTCCTGCCCCAAGATCTCCTCGCACTTGTTCTTGTTGGGCAGTCCCGTGGCTTCGTCGAGATAGACTTTGCTCTGCAGCTCGCGATTGAGCGCGGCAGTGCGCACCGCGCGAGCAAGTTCAACCGCAAAGGTCGCCACCAAACCAACGATATCGATGATCACCAGACCCTCGAGACGATTGAGTGCCGTAGCCTTCTCCTGAGAGTAGTCCTCTGCGAGTCGCGTAGCATCGTCGCAAATGCCAAAGAACTCCTCGCTCATGGCGATGATGTCGGTGTTCTCGTAGCCGACTTCGCGCACGCGGACGATCTCGGCGCAAAGCTCATCAAAATAATTTGCAAGCTCGGTCATCTTTGCCTGATACTCGTCGTCGTCGAGACGGACGAGGTTGAGGTCGTCACTTCCGTAACGCAAACCGTTGATGTATGAATCCACGGCTTTGAGCAGGTCATCTTGAGGCTGGCCCGCGTCCTCGAGCTTAACGATTCGCTGCGTGGTACCGCGCACCAGACCGGCGTAGTTGACCACGCGTGCCGTGCCCTGGATATCGGAGACGAGCAGCATAACATTGATGAAGAAGAAGATGAGAACTGCCGTAAGCACCATCATGAGCAGGCGCACCGCCTGGCTGGCCTTCTTGGCGACAGAAGTATTCAAAAGTTCAATCCCCCAAATGGCAAAAGAGTAGGTGGCGCATAGCGTCTTGTAAATCATGCGGGGTCAACTCTACCAGATGATTTTTCTAGGACGGGGATTAAAGAATCATCGACACGATAGCTATTTGAGAAGCTGAGTCATGGCGTTCACGAATTTTTGGACTTGGAGGGTAGGCTCGAGCGGGTAGTGCAGAAAGACCGGCACCTCTCGCCCGCACAGGAACGGCACGCCCACAAAGGCAGGGTGCACGCCCGACCATGCGCCGCAGGTGAGCACCGCGTCGCCCTTTTCCTCGGCTTCGTTAAAGAGCGCAAAGTCGAAGCTATCCACATCGATCACGTCCACGCCGCCGTCGGCCAAAAGGTCGATGCGTAGGCTATCCATGGCGTCGTTGCCGTGGCGTAGTACGCGCAGACGCATACCCTCCAGGTCGGCAACCGTGATGCGATTCTTGCGCGCCAGCGGGCTCGTGCGCGGTAGGTCGATATAAAACGGCACGTTGACGATACGGAGCTTTTGGCAGGCGTCGCCCCAGCGTGGGGTCGAAAAACTCGACTGCACCACATCGACCTCGCGGCCCAAGCTGCGCATGACGGATTCGCGCTCGTCATAGAGGTCGCTTACCGGCACGATCTCAAATCGCAGCGACGGTTCCAGATCGTGGATGCCCGACCACATCGACAGCGTTTGGCGCCCCGGGCACATCATCGACACGCCCAGGCGCACGGCACCGCCATCGCCCGCCGCGCGTCGGGCACGGCGCAGCGCGTCCTCGGACTGCCGCATGATCGAGCGCGCATCGTCCACCAACAGAGCACCCGCCGGTGTCACCTTGACGCCCGAGTGCGAGCGCTTGAACAGCGTGATGCCGAACTCGGCCTCGAAGCCCGACACCTGTTTGACGAGCGCCGGGGTCGACACGCGCAATTTTGCCGCCGCCCGCGAGAAGCTCCCCAGCTCCGCGGCGGCCGATATGGCCTCGAGCCGTCGATCGTACACGTCAATCTCCCGTTTCCAGACGCATGGCGATGAACTGCCGAAGGGGGTCGTTTTGGCAGGTCACGCACTCAATTAAAGGCGCATCGTCTTGCGAGCTATAAACCATTGGTTAACGCCATTCTAACAAATATGCAATTCACCTGCACAAATGCAAAGCATACGATAACCTGCGAAAACCGCGTGGGTCGATTAATGGGAGCGACCCATCGGGAGGCATAAGAAGGGAAGTTCCTATGAGCAATTGGCTTAAGCTCGAGGGCGATGTCTGCGCCGTGACCGGCGCGCTCGGCGGTATGGGCGTCGAGATTTGCCGTGAGTTCGCCCGCAACGGTGCAAACGTCGTCCTGCTCGATCTGGACGAGGAAAAGGTCAAGGCCGCAGCCGCCGACCTCGCCGCCGAGTTTGGCATCCACGCCGAGGGCTACAAGATGAACGCCACCGACGAGGCCGAGGTTCAGGCAGCCGTCGACGCCACCATCGCCGACTTCGGCCGCGTCGACGTTCTCGTCAACACCGCCGGCATCCTGCGTTTCGCAGCTATGGAAGACCTGCCGCTCTCCGACTGGAACGAGGTCATCAACGTCAACCTCACCGGTTACTTCATCACCTCGCAGCGCTTTGGTCGCGAGATGATCAAGGCCGGCCAGGGCCGCCTGGTGCACATCTCGACCGTCGCCAGCCACTCCCCCGAGACGTTCTCGGGCGTGTACAGCTCCACCAAGGCCGGCGTCAACATGATGTCCAAGATGCTCGCCGCCGAGTGGGGCCCCTACGGCGTCCGCTCCAACTGCGTCGAGCCTTGCTTCGTTAAGACCCCGATGTCGGCCAACTTCTACGCCGACCCCGAGGTCGAAAAGAGCCGCAGCCGCCTGATCGCCACGCGCCGCATCGGCGAGGTCAGCGATATCGCCAACGCCGTCATGTTCCTGGCGTCCAAGCGCTCGGACTTTACCACCGGCGACGCCATCAAGGTCGACGGCGGCTTCTCCAACATGATGGGCGACCTCACCGCCAAGCCCGGCGGCCGTCGCGCCTATGCCGACAACTACCTCAAGAACAAGGGTGTCGAGCTTTGGTCCGATGAGTCCGGCGTCGCCAAGCCAACCGACCAGTAAACCAACCTGACAGGGAGGCCCCGCGGACACGCCCGCTCCTCCCCCGTATCGATTAGAAAGAGTCCAATGGCTTCCACCAACTCCAACAAGGGTCGCGCCGTCGTGCTTTCTGCCGCGTGCGTCACCATGTTCTTTATCAGCTCCATCGCGCTGTATTCCGTCGTGAGCAAGAACCTGCTCGCCGTCTACCCCGAGTGGTCGAGCGCCCTTACCTGGGCTTTCCCGGTCTTTCAGACCATCATGGCCGTGACGGGCATCTTCGCCGGCCGCATCTCCGATAAGATCGGCCCCCGCAACGTCGTGATCGCCGCCGCCGTGTGCTACGGCGTGGGCTGGTTCATGTCCGGCACCGTCACCGAGCCGTGGCAATTCTACCTGTGGTTCTCGCTTGTCGCCGCCATCGGCAACGGCCTGGGCTACAACCCGGCGCTCACCACCGGCCAAAAGTGGTTCATCGACAAGAAGGGTCTCGCCTCCGGCATCACCCTGGCCGCTTCGACCGCCGGTCCCGCCGTGCTGTCCCCGGTGCTCGCCTCGCTGCTCATCCCGAGCCTGGGCATCTTTGGCGCCCTTAAGGCGCTCGGAGTCATCTTCTTTGTGATGATCGCCGCCTCCGCCCTGTTCCTGAAGGCCCCCGAGGCCGGTTGGCTGCCCGAGGGCTTCGAGGCCCCCAAGGGCGGCGCGCATGCCGGCACCTTCGGCGACCTCACCCCGGGCGAGATGGTCAAGACCCCGCGCTTCTGGGTCCTCATCGTCACCTTCGCCTTTGCCGCCACCGCGGGCACCCTGCTCGTGGGCAAGGTTGCCTCCATCGCCGCCGTCCAGCTCTTCGCCGACCCCACGAGCGCCGCGGCCGTCGCCCTCGGCGGTGTGGTAGTCTCCGTCAACACCTGCGCCAACCTGGTTGGCCGTCTGTCCTTTGGCCAGATCATCGACAAGCTCGGCGCCTACAAGTCGCTGCTCATCAGCCTTGTCGTCACCATCGTCGCCCTCGTCATCATGTCGATGAGCTTTACGCAGGCCATGTTCTTTGTTGCGCTCGCCCTGCTCGGCTTTAGTTTTGGCGCCCTGCTCGTCATCTACCCGCCGCTCACCGGTGGCGCCTTTGGCACCAGCAACATCGGCGTCAACTACGGCATCATGTTTTTGGGCTATGCCGCTTCCACCTGGATCAGCCAGCCCATCACCGCCGTGCTGTATCACGCCGAGGCCGGCAGCGCCGCCTACCAGCAGTCCTTCTACGGCGCCATTGTGATCGCCGCCATCGCCGTCGTGCTCACCGTCTACATGATGGTCTCCGACAGCAAGAAGAAGTCCGCCTAGTTTTACCGATGCGACAAAGGGACAGCCCCTTTGTCGCATTCCACCGGTCACCAGTATTAAGGAGTCGAAATGTCTGAGCTCAACCCCGTCCGCATTGCCGTTATCGGCGCCGGCGCCATGGGCCGCAACCACATCCGCTTTGTCACCGAGGAGCCCGAGGCCGAGCTCGTCGCCATCGCCGACGCCTTTGAGGGCGCCCGCGCCACGGCCGAGGCCGCCGGCGTGCCGTTTTATACCGATCCCGCCCAGATGATGGACGAAGTCAAGCCCGAGGCCGTCATTATCGCCACCCCCAACGACCTGCACCTGGGCGTTGCCCGCGAGGCTGTGAAGCGCAATATCGTGCCGCTGGTCGAAAAGCCGATCTCCAACGACCTGGAAGATGCCCAGGCCTTCGCCGCCGAGGCCGAGACCGCCGGCGTGCCCGTACTCGTGGGTCAGCACCGTCGCCACAACCCCTTCGTCAACAAGGCCAAGGAAATCATCGAGTCCGGCGAGCTGGGCAAGCTCACCGTGTCGAGCTTCCACTACATGATCTATAAGAATGACGAGTACTTTGATGTCGAGTGGCGTCGCAAGAAGGGTGCCGGCCCGATCCTGGTCAACCTGGTGCACGCCGTCGACCTGCTCCGCTACCTGCTGGGCGAGCCCGTTGCCGTCCAGGGTATGCAGTCCAGCGCCGCCCGCGGTTTTGAGACCGAGGACTCCGCCGTGGTCAACGTCCGTTTTGCCGATGGCGCGCTCGCAAGCATGACCATCTCCGACGCTACCGCCAGCCCCTGGAACTGGGAGGCCACCGCTCGCGAGGATCCGCAGTACCGCCCCTTCGACGCCGACGCCTACTTTATCGGCGGCACTAAGGGTGCCCTGTCGCTGCCCCGCCTGCACCAGTTCTCCTACGACGGCGCCTCCAACTGGCACAAGCCGCTGCAGATGGAGATTCCGGCCGTCGACCCGGCACTGCCGCACAAGATGCAGCTCAAGCACTTTGTGAAGGTTGTCCGCCGCGAGGTCGAGCCCGTCGTGACCCCCGCCGATAACGTCAAGACGCTCACGCTGCTTAACGCCATCAAGGAGGCCGCCGAGACCGGCCAGCTCGTCGAGCTGTAATGCCTTAAGAGCGACCGCGGCAGAAACCCCATGCCGAACCCTTCGGTCCGCCACCAACAAGCCCCTCTTCTTTGCCCCGCGAGCAGCCTCCTGCCCGCGGGGCATTTTGCTACCTTGCCGACGATTTTTCTGGGGCAGGGGCTATCTTGCGCCTCGGCTTGATTTGTTCGCCCCAAAACGGTCTTTTGGGACGGGTGGTATCCTTGGTAGCTCTGTGCTGCAAACGCACCTTTACCGCAAGGAGTTTCATGGATCTTATCGCCCAGCTTGCCCGCGAGCTCAACCTTAAGGCCGCCAATGTCGAGGCAGCCGTCAAGCTCATCGACGAGGGCAACACCATCCCCTTTATCTCGCGCTACCGCAAGGAAGCCACGGGCGGCATGGACGATGTCGCGCTGCGCGCGCTCGACGAGCGTCTGTCCTACCTGCGCAATCTTGAGCAGCGCAAGGAAGACGTCATCCTGCTCATCGACGCCCAGGGCAAACTCACGCCCGAACTCGAGCAGCAGATTCGCGAGGCCACGCAGCTCCAGCGTGTCGAGGACCTCTACAAGCCCCACCGCAAAAAGCGCATGACCCGCGCACAGAAGGCCCGCGAGGCCGGCCTGGAGCCGCTTGCCAACATGATCATCATGCAGGCCTCGGCCAAGGGCAGCGCACTCGACGCCGCCGCGGACTACGTCAACGAGGAGGCCGGCTTTGACACGCCCGAGAAGGCTCTCGCCGGCGCGGCGGACATCGTGGCCGAGACGGTGGCCGAGGACCCCGAGAACGTCGCCGACCTGCGTGCCTTTACGCAAAACACCGCCGATATCGTCGTCGAGGCCACCGACCCCGCCGAAAAAACTCCCTACGAACCGTACTACAGCTATGACGAGCCACTGCGCCGTATACCCAACCACCGCGTGCTGGCCATCGACCGCGGTGAGCGCGAGGGCAAGCTCCGCGTGCGCGTGAACGTCGATGGCGCTGCCGCCACGGCACGCCTCGGCAGCCGTTGGCCCCGACGCCAGGGTGTGTTTGCTCCCATCTTCGATGCCGCCATCGCTGACGGTTACAAGCGCCTCATGGCCCCCTCGCTTGAGCGCGAGGCCCGTGCTAAGCTCACCGTCCGCGCCCAGACCGAGGCCATCAACGTCTTTGCCAAGAATCTTGAGGGGCTGCTCTCGGCACGCCCCGTCCGCGGCGCCCGCGTGCTCGCGCTCGATCCGGGCTACCGCACCGGCTGCAAGGTCGCTGTCATGGACGAGACCGGCAAGCTACTCGACCACGGCGTGGTCTATCCCACCAAGCCACGCCACGACGTCGCCGGCACCAAGCGCGAGCTCGCTCGCCTCGTCAAGAAGGACGGCGTCAACACCATCGTCATCGGCAACGGCACCGCCAGCCGCGAGACCGAGGAAGTTGTCTCGGAGTTCATTGCCGAGCAGGCTCCTGGGCTGCGCTACACCATCGTCAACGAAGCCGGCGCATCGGTGTACTCCGCCTCCGAGCTCGCAAGCCAGGAGTATCCCGACCTGGACGTCACCGTGCGCGGCGCCATGAGCCTGGGCCGCCGCCTGCAGGACCCGCTGGCAGAGCTCGTCAAGATTCCGCCCCAGTCCATCGGCGTGGGCCAGTACCAGCACGACCTTGACCAGGCCGAACTCTCGCGCACCCTGGGCCACGTGGTGGAGGACGTCGTCAACCGCGTGGGCGTCGACGTCAACACCGCAAGCGCGAGCCTGCTGGGATACGTATCGGGCATCACGCCAAGCGTGGCCAAGAACATCGTGGCGTACCGCGAGGAAAACGGCGCCTTCACCGATCGCCGCCAGCTCAAGAAGGTCCCCAAACTGGGACCCAAGGCATATCTCAACGCCGCGGGCTTCCTGCGCATCAGCGGCGGCAAGAACCCGCTCGACGCCACGAGCGTCCACCCCGAAAGCTACGAGGTGGCCACGGCCGTCCTGGAGCGCGCCGGCGTTTCCGCCAGCGAACTCAGCCGCGGCGGCGTGCCCGACATTGAGCGCCGCCTGGGCAGTATCTCGGCGCTGGCAAACGACCTGGACTGCGGCACCCTCACGCTCATCGACATCGTCAACGAGCTCAAGAAGCCCGGTCGCGACCCACGCGACGACGCGCCCGAGGTGGTCTTTAGCCGCTCGGCACTTTCTATCGATGACCTGGAGCCCGGCATGGAACTCAAGGGCACGGTACGCAACGTCGTCGACTTTGGCGCCTTCGTCGACGTGGGTGTGCACCAGGACGGCCTCGTGCACATCTCCAAGCTGGCCAACCGCTTCGTCAAGCACCCGAGCGACGTGGTACGCGTCGGTGACACGGTAAAGGTGTGGGTGGAAAAGGTCGATCGCTACCGCAAAAAGATCTCCCTCACCATGGTGCAGGGGAAGTAAACCGCCAAAGCAAGGGTACCCCCTGCAGCGACGTGCAAAATCGCGAGTATTCTGCAAACTCCGCCGTTCCGGACGCCCCTCAGGAGCAATAAAGTCAAAAATAGCCCCCGTTTTAGCGTCGTCAGAGCCAAAACGGGGGCTATTCCGTGCTTCAGCTAGCTGGTAAAAGCCTTTACCTTGCTGAATACTCTCAATTTTGCACGTCGCGGGCGGGGGTACCTTTGCCCACGGCAGGATATGGAAGCCGATTACCAACCTACCGGCAAGCTCGTGTCGGCAGCCCCGGCTTTTCCTTTGCCTAGCGCGACCCTCGCGAAGCGCGTGAGCGATAGGGAAAGGAAAGGCCGGGGCGAACAACCCGCGGCGCAGCCAGTGTTCACGTTACGGCAGGATATGGAAGCCGAGCGAGGCGATATCCTTGGCAAAGCCACGGACGGTGTCGAGCGAGACCTCGTACGGGTCGCGGCCGATGTTCTTGCGCTTGGCCAGGATGCTGTTGGGCACCGTGATAATCTGGCAGCCGCAGGCCTCGGCCTGGTAAATGTTGATGAGCTCACGCGTGGACGCCCACAGGACCTCGCAGTTGGGCTTTGCGGCGGCCTTCTTGACCGACTCCGTCATAAACGGAATGGGGTCGACGCCGGTATCGGCGATACGGCCGGCAAAGAGCGAGATGATGGACGGCGTCTCGGCGTCAACGGCCTCGACCATCTCGTCGACCTGCTCGGGCGTAAAGATGGTGGTGACGTTAACCTTGATGCCGTCGGCCGAAAGCTTGCGGACCAGCTCGGCGGTGGACTCGCCCTTGGTGGTCACGCACGGAATCTTGACGTAGACGTTCTCGGCCCAGGTGGCGATCTCGCGAGCCTCGACCTCCATGGCCTCGACGTCGTCGGCAAAGACCTCAAACGACACAGATACATCGGTGATGTGGGTCAGGACCTCCTTGGCAAACGCGCGGTAATCCGTCACGCCACCCTTCTTCATAAGGGACGGGTTGGTCGTGAAACCCTGAACGTTGCCGTTCTCGTACATGTCGAGCATGCCCTCGAGGTTTGCACCGTCAGCGAACACCTTGATTGCCATCTGCCTGATTCCTTTCGTTAGCATACGGCCGATAAACTGCTAAACACTTTACCTATGTTTATCAAGGCGTGAACTGCGGGTTTTTATCTTCTCGGCGAACGGTATAAACACCTCAGTGTTTGGATTGATAAATCAATTGAGCATGCAAAAGCAAAGAGTCGCAGTTTGAGCAAACGTCAGAACGCGGGATTCATTAGATGAGGCCGAAATGCTGCATGGCGGTGACGGTGCCGTCGTGTGCGACATCGTCGGTCACATAGTCGGCGAGCGCCTTGACCTCGGGCATGGCGTTGCCCATGGCGACAGCCGTCTCGACGGCAGCGAGCATGCCCAGGTCGTTGCCCGAATCGCCAAAGCCAAAGGTGCGCGCATTTCCCTCGCGGCCCAGATACGTCAGCGCTCGCGCCACGCCCACGCCCTTGTTGATGCCCTTGGGGCTCAGCTCGCGATTCTGGCACCGGTGTTGCAGGCCTCAAAATAGCGCTCGATAAAGCCGTCATCGTTGGCTACGCGAGCCAAACTGGGCACATTGAGGCATACCTTGCCCACGCGCAGACTGCCGTCGACGCGCATTTCCTCGGCGCTGTGCACCACAGAAGTGCCGATCAGAGACGACTGCTCAACACCTGCGGGTTCCAAGGCAAAAGTAGCCACGTTGGTCTCGAAAAAGGCTTCAATCCCCGCCGCGGCCATACGGCGTGCAATCTCCTCGACAACGTCCTCGTCAAAGCAGTCCTCGTGTACCACGCGGCCCTCGACCTCGAGCGTAGCTCCCGCCATGGCAACGATACCCGCAGGCTCCAAAGCACGCAGGCCATCGGCAATCAGCCACAAGGGACGACCCGTGCAGATAAATGCCCGGTGACCCGCATTGCGCAGGCGACCAAATGCATCGACAACGGCCTTCGACGGATGGACTGCATTGAAATCCTTATCGGTCATATCGTCGGGATCGAACGACGTCAGCGTGCCGTCCACGTCAAAAAAGAGCACGGCGGATTCGGGGCACGCATCAATCATATGGGTTCCTTTCGAGGATAAGGGCAAACAAAGCATCCATCATATAATGGAGCGACGCAACCAGAGAGGTCACCCATGGAATTTTACGCAAGCTGCCCCGAGGGCTTTGAGTCCGCACTCGCCGATGAGCTTAAACGCCTCGGACTTTCGCATGTTCGCCGGCTGAAGGGCCGTGCTACGTTTGAGGGCGAGCTCGAAGAAGGCTACCGCGCCTGTCTGTGGTCGCGCCTGGCGAGCCGCGTGTTCGTGGTACTCGGGCGCTTTGAGGCGCAGGATGCCGATGAACTGTACGATAGCGTTTACGACATCGCCTGGGAGAGCATCGTCCGCCCCGGCGCCACCATCGCCATCACCGCCCGCGGCGTGACCGAGCAGCTGCGCAACACGCGCTTCTCGGCCCTGCGCGCCAAGGACGCGTTGTGCGACCGCCTGGCCGAGACCACGGGCCGTCGCGCCGACGTCGATGCCGCCGACCCCGATGTTCACCTACTGCTTTCGCTGCGCCAGCACCGCGCGAGCATAAGCCTGGACCTTTCGGGCGACCCGCTGTTCAAGCGCCTGCCGCCCGCGGCGACCCGTGCCGGCGAGGGCGCGCACGTGTTGCGCCCCGACTACGCCGCCCTGGTGCTGGCGCAGGTCGGCTGGACCGCACTGTGCGAGCGCGAGCTGACGGCCGACGATTACGAGAACGAAGCCCTGCCTACGCTGGTCGACGCCTCGTGCGCCGGCGGCGGTCTGCTGCTGGAAGCCGTGAATATCCTAACCGACCGCGCCCCGGGCGCCGCACGCGAGCGCTGGGGCTTTGAGGGCTGGCAGCTGCACGACGCCGCCCTGTGGGAGCAGTTGCTTGCCGAGGCGCGCGAGCGCGAGGCGGCAGCACGCGAGCGCCAGGCACACATCGTGGCCGCGGATGTTGACCCCGCCGCCCGCAAGACCGCCGAGCGCATGGTCAAGTGCGCCGGTTACAAGCGCTTTGTCGATTTTTGCGCTGCCAAATCTGCCACCGTACTGGACCACGCGGGCGCTGTCGCCGGTGCCGCCCTCATCGCGGATACGACCGAGACGCCGCTGTCGCTTATGCACGACGCCATGACGCTGGTCGGTGAGCTGCGCCGCGCGCCCGAGCTTGCCGCGGCGCCGGTCGCCGCGCTCACCCGCGACGGATTGCTGGCCCGCGCGCTCCACGCCGAGCCCGAGCGCTCGATCGCCGTCATGCCCAATAACGAGGAGGCGACCGTCGAAGTCTGGCCTTCGCTCGACCATGCCGCCGCGGCATTTGAAGCCGCGACCAGTGCGGATGCCGAGGCCGAGGCCACGGATGCCGACGAAGTCAACGACAACGCCGCCTCCCCCATGCCCGAGCCCGCCGCCACGCTCGACCTGGGCGACGGCAAGCCGCTGCCCGTGCTCATCCCGGAGTCCGAGCAGTTCGCCAACCGCCTGCGCAAAAATGCCCGCCTGCGTCGCAAGTGGGCCAAGCGCGAGGGCGTGAGCTGCTACCGCGTCTACGATGCCGACCTACCCGACTACTCCGCCGCCATCGACCTGTACGAGGGCTGCCCGCAGACGCCGGGCCGCTGGCTCGTCATCGCCGAATACGCCGCGCCCAAGACCATCGATCCCGCGCTGGCCCAGGCCCGCATGCTCGACATTCTGGCCATCGCGCCGCGCATCCTAGATGTTCCGGCCGAGCACGTGCACGCCAAGGCCCGCATGCGTTCGCGCGGCGGCTCGCAGTACGGCAAGCAGGGCGCCGGCAAGGGCGGATCGGGAGAACGCGCCAATATCGCGCGCCGTCGCCTGCCGCTCATCGAAGAGGGCGGCCTTACCTTTGCCGTCAACTTTGACGACTATCTGGATGTGGGCATCTTCCTGGATCACCGCGTCACCCGCAACCTAGTGCGCGAGCACGCCAAGCAGGCGCGCCGCTTCCTCAACCTGTTTGCCTACACCGGCGCCGCCACCTGCTATGCGGCAGACGGCGGCGTCGAGGAAACCGTGACGGTCGATCTTTCCAACACCTACCTGGACTGGGCCGAGCGCAATATGCGTCAGAACGGCTTTGTGGGCCCGCAGCATCACTTTGTGCGCGACGACGTGCTCGCCTGGATTCTCGACCAGCGCCAGACGCGCAACCGCTGGGACCTGATCTTTGTCGACCCGCCCACGTTCTCGAACTCGTCCAAGATGGGCCGTCGCACCTGGGATGTCCAGCGCGACCATGTTGAGCTTTTGGCCGGCGTGTCGCGCCTGCTCGCACAGGGCGGACATGCCATCTTTAGCTGCAACCTGCGCGGCTTCCGCCCCGAGACGCGCAAGCTCGCACGCGCGGGCGTGGTGCTGGAGGACATTACGGCACAGACCATCCCCGAGGATTTCGCGCGCAATCAGAAGGTGCACCATTGCTATATCGTGCGCCGCCTGCCCATCGAGGACGCCATGGCCGAGGTCGGCTTTAGCGCCGAGGAGATTGCAGAGCGAACCGAGGAACTGCGCAATCCCGAGGCCCGCAAGCCCCGTGCGGCAGTACCCGCGCACGCGCAGGCCGGCAACGGCAAGTCGAACTTTGCCGGCAAACCCTCTCCTGCCGGCAAGCTCAAAAAGAAGAAGTTCTACGCCAGCAAGCCCAAGGGCAAATAACAAAGTTGCGGTGGAATAGTTCCTAAAAATGCCTGGCAAAGGCCCAAACAGGAACTATTTCACCGCAACTCATATTGGGATGGTGGTTGGCGATCTAGCCTTGGGTGACCAGTCGGTAACCGATGCCCACGTGCGTTTGGATATAGCGCGGATGTGCGGGGTCGGACTCGATCTTTTTGCGCAGCGTGCCCATAAAGACACGCAGGCTCGCCAGGTCGCTCTTGGTTGCCGTGCCCCAAATCTCGTGCAAAATAAACTGGTGCGTGAGCACCTTGTCGGCATTATGGGCCAACAGGCATAGCAGTTTGTACTCGATCGGCGTCAGATGCAGCTCCTCGCCATCCATCGTGGCGATGCCGGCATCAAAATCGATATGCAGCTCACCGGTATCGAACGAACCCTCGGAGGTAACACCGCCCGTCTGTGCATACGAAAGACGCCTGAGCGTCGTGCGAATGCGCGCGAGCAGCTCCTCGACCGAAAACGGCTTGGTCAGGTAGTCGTCGGCGCCGGCATCGAGTGCGCGAATCTTGTCCGCATCCTCGCTGCGCGCCGAGACCACGATGATCGGCATGCCCGACCATGCGCGCACCGACTCCACCACCTTGACGCCGTCCATATCGGGCAGGCCCAGATCGAGCAGCACGATGCTCGGTGCCTGCGATGAGGCGGCGGCGATGGCGGCATGGGCGGTCTCCACGGCCATATGGCGCAAGCCATGCGCCTCGAGCGCGGCAACGATTAAGTTGCGAACGGCGGGGTCGTCCTCAACGACCAAGATGAGCGGTTTTACGGCAGAGTTCGGCACAGCGTTACTCCTTATCAAACGAAACGTCGGCGACGGGAAGCTCAATCGTAAAGACCGAGCCGTGCGGGTCCGCCGCGGCAACCTCTATGCTACCGCCATGCGCCAGCGCAATGGAGCGGCAGAGCGAAAGACCCAGGCCCACGCTGCGGTGGCTGTCGGCCAAACCGTGGTTGGCGGTGTAGAACGACTCAAAGATTCGCTCGCGGTCCTCGGGTGCGATGCCCGGACCATCATCGGCCACCGAGCACGCCACGTATCCATCGTCAACGCCAATCGAAATCACGATATGCGAGCCTGCGGGCGTATAGGTGATGGCATTGTTCACCAGATTGACCACCAGCTGCACCATCAGGCGCGCATCGACGTTAACGAGCGCCGGCTCGTCGCACGGCACCACCTTAAGGTCGTGCTCGCGCACGGCCGGACTTACGTGGCGCAGCGCCTCCTCGACGATATCGTCCATAAGCTCGAGCGTAGTCGACAGATGCATGCCGCCACCCTCGAGTTTGGTGATGGCGAGCAGATTCTCGACGGTGGCGTTGAGCCACAGCGCATCCGAGCGAATGGATAGAAGCAGGCCGCGGCGCGTCTGGGCATCGAGCACCGCGGTGCCAGTCGAGCCCTGATCGAGCAGCACGTCGGCATTTCCCGAAATACTGGTAAGCGGCGTGCGCAGATCGTGCGAGATGGAGCGCAGCAGGTTGGCGCGCAGCTGCTCGTTTTTGGCGAGCACTGCCGCTTCCTCGCGGGCCTCCATGGCGCGGGCGCGGTCGAGCGCCAGCTCGCCTTCGCTCACGATGGCATCGGCAAGCGTCCGCTCCTCATGCGTCAGCACGTTGGGCTCGGCAACGATAGCCAGCACGCCCACCACCGAGGCGGGGTCGCCCGAGCGCGCGAAGCCGTCGCCTGTGCGAACCGTCAGGTAGATGCCATAAAACGCCGAGCCACCATAGGTGGCATCGAGCGGCGTTCCCACATAGGCGGGCGCCGAGAGCCGCGGCGGCATCTGCGGCGCCAGTTCATGCACCGGCGCGGCATCGCCCACGGCCGTGTATGTCGCACGCGGCAGCAGGTCATCACCCTCGTCGTCGGCGCTGTACCACACGACCGAACAGCCCGAAAGACGCGCCAGCTGCGTGGCCATGGCGTGAACGATCTGATGCTGATCGGCGCACCGCTGCAGCATGCGGTTGGTCTCGAGCACCATATGCGTGCGGCGGTCGCTGGCGGCAGCCTGTGCCAAGGCGCGGCGCAGGGCCAACGCAATCGAGCTCGACACAAGCGAGACCACGAACATGATGAAGAACATGACGGGATAGCCGCGGTCGATAAGCGACAGCGAGTAGCGCGGGTCGACAAACAAGAAGTTGTAGAGCGCCACGGCGGCAGCCGAGCTCAGCAAGCAATACAGGCGACTCCAGGTAAAGAATGCACACAGCTGAACGGCGAACACATAGACGATCATGATGCTCGGCGCGAGACCCGGATGATCGAGCAGCGCGCCCACAATCGTCGCCGCGACCAGCAGCCCCACCGATACGCAGGCGTCATACAGAGGAGTGCGGCGCGTCAGCGTTGTGCGCCGCCACCAAAAGCTATCGGCAATATCGCCGTCCGTACGGACGTCCATCAGCGCCCCGCCCCTCTCTCAAAAACAAAAACCACCACAAAGGGGACAGGCACCTTCGTGGTGGTTTTCCCTCGTGGTGGTTCTAAGTGTAAAGCCTTCTACGACCGGCAGTCGCTAGACAAACAGCACGTGCGCGAGCAGGGCACACACGCACACCGCTCCAAATACCAGTGCCACGATCGAAATTACGCGATCGGCCATGTCCATGTTGGCCCGATTCGTAAAGAACCGATCTTCGGCGGCGTCGACACGCGCCTCACGCATCATTTCGACCACCGCCTCACGGCCATCGAGCGCCTTTGTATCCATGTTTACCTCCCCGGCCTCATGCTTATCCATCAAAAACCAACTCCGTGTAGCCGCCGACGTCTACGGACGCTCGTTGGGAGCCAGGCGCTGCATCTTGCTCACAGCCTTAAACTTGGTGAACAGCGGCACATACTCAAAGCTCACGTTGGAGTTCTCCAGGCCATACCAGCGCGCAGGCGTGCCGGCGGCGCGGCGGATGATGTACTTGAGCGTGATGGCCGTACGCTCGCTCGGCTCCACGTCGCTTTCGGGCGCCAGAAGCTTACGGATCATGACGAACTTGAACGTACCGATGTTGCCCGGATCCTTGTAGACCGAGTAGTCATGCGTCTGCGGCGGCAGCTCGCCGGTGGCAGCCAGGTCCTGAACAACCTGACGCAGGTAGGCATTGACGCGCTGGTTGATCTTGTAGCCCAGGTACAGATGCACGCGGAACACGTAGTCGGTGCCAAACGTCTCGACCGAATAGGCAAAGGTGTGCGGTTCGTCCATGGTCTCGACATTCACAAACCACCAGGCGCGGGCGCGCTTGGGATGCTTGTCCAGAATCGAGTAGACGATATCGCGGTCGATGTAGTCGGTATGGGTGTCCTTGGTCAGGTACACGATGTTGTCGCTCATGCGCTCGTAACGGTCGTCGTCGCGCAGACGCTTGAGCTGCGGCAGGTAGCTACGCAGCGGCAGCAGCGTAAACTGGCGCTGCTCGACCGCCGTGCCGTTGTACCAGCACACCATAATGCCCATGATGAGTGCAGCCATGAGGATGGTGAAGTAGCCGCCGTGGAAGAACTTGGTGAGCGAGCTCACAAAGAAGAAGCCTTCGAGCAAAAGGAAGAAGGCCGCGAAGATCCACGGAGCAACCTTGAGCTTGCGCTCCTCGTGCAGGTAGAAGAAGAGCAGCAGCGTGGTGCACATCATAGTCAGCGTAATGGCAAGGCCGTAGGCGGCTTCCATATGCGCCGAGTTCTGGAACAGCAGCACCACGATGACGCAGCCGACAAGCATGACGTTGTTGACCATGGGGATGTAGAGCTGGCCTTTGGTCTCGGCAGGGTAGAAGACCTGCATGTGCGGCATGAGGTCCAGACGGCTGGCCTCGGACACCAGCGAGAATGCACCGGTGATGAGCGCCTGCGAGGCAATGATGGCCGCGACGGTGGAAAGGCCTACGGCAAACGGGCGCAGGCCCGGGGCGAGCATCTGGTAGAACGGGTTGAGGTCGGCAATGCCCATGAGCTCGGGGTTGGCAGCGTTGTTCATAAGCCAAGCGCCCTGGCCCATATAGGAAAGCAGCAGGCAGCACTTAACGAACGGCCAGGTAGCGTAGATGTTGCCGCGACCGACGTGGCCCATGTCGGAGTAGAGCGCCTCGGCACCGGTGGTGGCGAGGAAGCAGCTGCCCAGAATCATGATGCCCGCGTGGTTGTTGGGGCTCAACAAAAAGGCGATGCCGCGCACCGGGTTGAGGCACAGCAGCACGGCGGGGTGCTGGAAGACAAAGAACAGACCCGTGCCGCCCAGGAACAGGAACCACAGCGTCATGATGGGGCCAAAGGCATGACCGATCTTGGCCGTACCGATGCGCTGCACCAAGAAGAGCGCGATGATGATGGCGAGCGTAATGGCGACGACGCGGCCCTGATCATCACCGAGCACGGCATGGACCGCCGGGATGGTGCGCAGGCCCTCGATGGCCGTGGTAACGGTAACGGCCGGCGTCAGGATGCCGTCGGCGAGCAGCGCGGCGCCACCCAGCATGGCGGGGATGATAAGCCACTTGCCACAGCGCTTGACCAGGCTGTACAGGGCAAAGATGCCGCCCTCACCATGGTTATCGGCGCGCAGCGAGATGAGCACATACTTGATGGTGGTCAGCAGCGTGACCGTCCACACGACAAGGGAGAGCGCGCCGAGCACAAACTCCTCCGTCACGCTTCCGATGCCGCCGTTGCCGGCAACGAGCGCCTTGGTTACATACATGGGGCTGGTGCCGATATCGCCATACACCACGCCCAGCGTGACGAGCATCGCCGAGATGCTCACAGGAATCGCAGCGTGCGAGGCTGCCTCCTTGGCCTTTTGTTCCATAAGCCGGTTTCCTCCCAACTTTAATGTTCGAAGGAATTATAGGTAATCGGCCCATGTTTGAATGACACTGTTTTCCCAGCTAGATAAAGATTTATACAGTCTTTAGGCTACCGCGGCGATATGGAATGTAACAAAGGGACTGTCCCCTTGTCACATTCGTCATTTTCCGAGCCAGTTTTTGAACCACCACTCCATGGAGCGACTCATCTCGGCCATAAAGGGGCTCGTGTGCTTGCGGGTATAGATGTCCGCGACGCGCTCCCCCACCTCGCGGGCATGCGGGCGGAACATCGCGTCCATCTCGGCCACCTGCGCATCCATAGTCGCGGCATCGGCGCGGCAGTAGCGCTCCTCGTGCACCAGGTTCACCACGGGATGCGCAATGGCCGGACGCTCCTTACGGGGCGTGCCGATGATGAGCATCGACAACGGCATGGTATAGGGCGGCAGATCGAGCAGCTCGGCAACTTCCTCGGCATTCTCGACGATATCACCGATATAGCAGCTCCCCAGGCCCAGGGCCTCGGCGGCAACCACGGCGTTTTGCGCGGCGATCACGGCGTCCTGGGCCGCGATGGCAAAGTCACCCAAACCCGGCGCGCGGCGGGGCGCCTTACCCGTGCGCTCGACAAACTCGGGCTCAAAGCAGCCCACGTGCTCAAACAGATCGATCCACTTGGCATAATCGACCACAAAAATTAGTGCCCAAGGCGCCTTGGCGATCATGGGCTGGTGGTCGCACAGGTCGGCCAGGCGGTCGAGCGTAGCCTGCTCGCGGATACTCACGATGGAATACATCATCATGGCGCCTGCCGACGGCGCACGGCTCGCCGCGTGCAGAATCGCCGCCCGCTGCTCGTCGGTCACCGCCACGGGATGGTCGTCGTCATCACGCGCGAAGGCACGCGTAGACGAGCGATGCTCCAAGATGTCCAGCACCGCATTGCCCGTGGTCTCGACCGGGTAGCCGTTCGTATCCACGCCCGCAGCTCCGCCGCAGTACTCGGCACCCGTCATACAAACCTGCTCGCCCATAGCTCTATCCTCGCTAATTCTTTAAGAAGCCTTTACGTTTCCGTGTAATTCCCGTCCATTATCGCGCAGGTCGCCACTACATTGCGCCACACCGCCACACGTGCGCGTTAATATGGCTGGTTGTTGTGCGCAGCCACCAATTGCTGCGCATATCTTGGTAACAATCGGGTAAACCCCCGCTTTCGTAGGTTTTAAGTTTGTGAGGAGTCTCAGCATGTTCGCTGCCGCCATCTCGCTCGTCGGTCTTGCGGCGACCGTCTACCTTGTTTTGCGCGAGGCCAAGGCCATTCGCGCTCAGTCGGGCACCGTTGCCAAAAGCGCTCTTGGGTGGAGCGTCGCCTTCGGCCTATTCCAGCTCTTTTTGACCATTTGGGGCGCTATTGGTCTCGTCGCCCAAAACGAGCCGCTCGCCTTCGTGATGCTCATCCTGACCAACGCCATTCTCACCGGTTGCGCCTGGGCCAGCATCGCCCGCGACCGCATCGCTCCGCGCGTCTTTGCATTCGCCGAGCCCGACGCCCCCGCCCCCACCGGCAAGCTTGCCCGCCTGCGCGGCGCCTTCGTGGGCAAACCGCTCGTCGCGGCCGTCCTGTGCTTGCTGCTCGCCGGCGTCTTTGCGCTGCTGGGCATGGAGGTATCGTCCAACCACGACTTTACCTGGGTCTACCCTCTGTGCATCCTGCTCGAGTGGGCCATCATCACCACGCTCATGGTCGGCCTGTTCTTCCTATTCCAGCGCCACGGCGCAGCTCCCGCGGTCCTGGCCTTTGCCCTCTTTGTCCTGGGCATTGCCGAGTTCTTCGTCATCACGTTTAAATCCATGCCCATCCAGCCGGGCGACCTTTCGGCCATTTCCACCGCCGCCGCGGTCGCCGGCACCGGCTACACCTTCTCGATCTCGCTGTTCTGCGTGCTGTCCATGGGCTTTACCGCCATCGCCATGCTGCTATGCGAGTACGCCGGCCTGGTGGCACCGCACCGTCAGAAGGGCGCCGCCAACGCCAAGCGCATCCTGCTCACCAACCTGCTCGTCGCCGTGCTGTGCCTGGGCGGTGTGACCGCACACGTCACGCTCATCGACTACTACAACACCCTCGGCATCACTGTCTACACCTGGCGCCCGCTCGAGAGCTACTGGCGCGAGGGCTACCTGCCCGCTTTCATTAGCGCAGCGCAGTCCATCAAGCCGCCCAAACCCGCCGACTACTCCGTCGACGATGCCAAGGCCACACTCAAAAAGTACGCCAAGGCCTACGACAAGTCCGAGGCCGCCAAAAGTGACGAGCGCGCCGCCGCAAAGGAGCAGTTCGACAGCGAGAAGCCCACGGTCATCGCCATCATGAACGAGACCTTCTCGGACCTGTCCATCTACCAGAACATGCGCGCCGGCTACGAGGGCCCGCAGTACTTTAAGAACCTGTCCAACTGCCTCAGCCGCGGCAAGCTCTATGTGAGCGCCTACGGCGGCGGTACCGCCAATACCGAGTTTGAGTTTATGACCGGCAACTCCATGGCCAACCTGGGCTCGGGCGTGTACCCCTACACCATCTACAACATGGAAACGACCGGGAATCTGGCAGAACAGTTCAAATCGCTCGGCTATTCCACCACGGCCATGCACCCCAACCACGCCACCAACTGGAACCGCGAGAACGTCTACAAGGACTTTGGCTTTGACCAGTTCCTGTCCATCAACGACTTCCAGGGCGCCGACACCCTGCGCGGCATGGTGACCGACCAGGCGACCTACGACAAGATTCTTGAGCTGCTCGACCAGAACGCCGATCCGCAGTTTATCTTCGACGTGACCATGCAGAACCACTCGGGCTACGACACGGGCCTGCTGCCGGTCGACAAGCAGATGCACCTGAACATCGACACGACCGATCTGGACGCCAAGACCATCGAGGACGGCACGCTGTCCGATGTCGACGAGTACGTCTCGTGCATCGAGCAGTCCGACCAGGCGCTGCGCTACTTCCTCAACGCCTTGAGCAAGCTCGACCGCAAGGTGGTCGTGGTGTTCTGGGGCGACCATCAGCCGTTCTTCCCGTCCAAGTTCAACGACAAGTGGTTTACCGGCGAGGACGACGCCACGCATCAAGAGCGCCTGTGGCAGACCGACTACATCATTTGGGCCAACTACGACGTTG
>CALJNY010000159.1 GCA_937981515.1 uncultured Collinsella sp.
AGCGGCACGAACACGTTGCCGCTGTAGTCGTTGAGAAGCATCGGAATGCCAAACACCTTGGTCGAGCAGGAGGTGGTGCCCAGCGTGGAGCTCTTGACGCAGGTGGTCACGCCCTTCCACTTTTCGGAGTCCATCAGGTCGGCGAACTGCGGGGTCATCAGAGCAGCCATAATGGAGCCACCGAGCCACGGGTCGACCTTGAGCTTCTTCGAGGCGTTGTAGGCAATCATGTTCGGCAGGAAGTAGAACACGCCCTTCCAGATGGCCTTGATGAACACCAGGCTGGTGTTGGCTTCCTCGCCCGGCACGATACCGATGGAGATGCACAGGTTGATCAGGGCGATGATGATCGACGCGCCGAGCAGCACGCCCAGGATCGGGCGGAACGAGTCGGACAGGTACTCGAAGAACGAGTCCATCCACGCGACTTTGCCGCGCACCTTGGCGCGCTCGGCGGCTTTGACGTCGGCATCGGACTGCGCCTTGTCGCCGGCGACCGCGCCCTTGCCAGCGCCGACGCCCGCCATCTCGGGCAGGTGCATGATGTTCTCGTACATTGTGGCGACCGCGCCGCCGATGACGACCTGGTAACGGTCGCCGGACTGCGGCACCGCTCCCAGCACGCCCTTCATGGTCTCCAGCCGGTGCTGGTCTACTTTGCCCGCGTCGACGAGTTCGAAGCGCAGGCGAGTCGCGCAGTGCGTCAGGCTCTTGACGTTGCCCGCGCCACCGATCGCTTCGATGATCTGCGATGCAGTTGATGCTGCCATCTCACATCCCTTTCCGTGAATCTTCCATTGATCCGTCTCCGGTGCCGGGCCGCAAAACAAAAAAAGACCTGAGATATGGATAGTCCTATCCGTATCTCAGGTCTTGCGTCTTGTCGACTTGCAACCCTGCATCGAGTCGATTGGTATGTTAACTTCAGATGAACTGCGACACGCCGATAAATCACAAAGATGGCATCGCAACCATTCGGGCGATGAGCGGGTGGCCGATGCGCCCCGCCTTTCATCTATATAAACATCCATATAAGCATCATCGCCGGCTCACGCGACGCATGTTTCGCGGGCACCCGTCACTGTGCGCGGGTCGCGTCACGCTGTGCGACCCCGCACCGAGTGACGCTATGACGAAAACCCTTGCAATCACTGGGCTTTG
>CALJNY010000160.1 GCA_937981515.1 uncultured Collinsella sp.
AAGTAGCCCTGGATGGCATCGGTATGAAACAAGGCGCCGGAGGCATGTGCGACGGCAGCCAGCTCGCGGATGGGCTGCACCACGCCGGTCTCGTTGTTGGCGACCATAATGCTCACGAGCGCCGCGTCGTCGCCGAGCAGCTCGACAAGCGTGGCAGGCTCAATGTAGCCCGCGCGGCAGGGCTGCCCCAGGTCGACGGGAAAGCAGGCGGCGCGCAGCAGCGGTAGGTTGTCCAGAATCGAATCGTGCTCGATGGCCGAAACGATGACGCGATCGCGCTTGCGATCACGTTGACGAGCGCCCTCGGCAAGACCGAGCAGTGCCAGCTGGTTGGCCTCGGTACCGCCGTTGGTAAGGATGATCTCGGACGGGCGAACGCGTGTGCCAAAGCTGCGCGCAATCTCGCGACGGGCAACTTCCAGGCGTGCGGCGGCCTTGCGTCCGAGCGAATGTAGCGAGTTGGGGTTGACGCCGGCAAGCTCGCTGTCGTCGTACTCGCGCTGCGCAAGGAGCGCCTCGGCGCGCATGGGCGTCGAGGCGGCATAGTCAAGATTCACGGGTATGCGGTTTTGACCTGCGGTCATAAGGGTTTATGCCTCCTGTGCGGCCTCGTTGCCCAGCTTCTGCAGCAGTGCAACCTCGGCGGCGGGATCTTCGGACTTAAATACGGCGGAGCCGGCTACGAGCACGTTGGCGCCGGCCTTGACGACCTCGGCGATGTTCTTGGAAGAGATACCGCCATCGACCTCGATCAGGGGCGACACGCCGTGGCGCTCGCACATGGCCGTAAGCTCGTGAAGTTTGGCGATGGTGCCAGGGATAAAGCTCTGGCCTCCAAAGCCAGGGTTCACGCTCATCAGCAGCACCATATCGACGACGTCGATGATGCTCTCGAGTACGCACACGGGAGTGGCGGGGTTGAGCACCACGCCGGCCTTGACGCCGCGCTGCTGCAAATGGGTGAGTGTGCGGTGCAGGTGCGTGGAAGCCTCGTAGTGCACGGTGATCATGTCGGCACCGGCATCGGCATACCAATCGACCGTCTCGTCGGGGTTCGATACCATCAGGTGCGCGTCGACCGGTACATCGGTGGAGCGCTTGACGGCCTTAAGAATGTCAACACCAAAGGTCAGGTTGCCGGTAAAGTGACCGTCCATGACGTCGAAGTGCACGTAATCGGCGCCGGCGATCTTGTCGAG
>CALJNY010000161.1 GCA_937981515.1 uncultured Collinsella sp.
CGAGAGTTTGCCTTGGAAGCTATGGCGGAAGATTTGCAGCGTCTGGAAGCACTGCCCGGCAACTACTACAATTTTCACCCCGGTGCGCATGTGGGACAGGGGGCAGACGCCGGCATTCAGATGATTGTCGACACGCTGTGCCAGGTGATGTTTGAGGGACAGCAGACGACGGTATTGCTTGAGACCATGGCGGGCAAGGGTACCGAGGTGGGCCGCAGCTTTGAGGAACTGGCGTGCATTATCGAGGGCGTTGCCGCCAAGTGCCCAGAGCTGTCCGATAAGCTGGGCGTTTGTTTGGATACCTGCCATGTGAGCGATGCTGGCTACGACATCATCCATGATCTGGACGGCGTACTCGACGAGTTCGACCGCGTGGTGGGTATCGATCGTTTGCACGCCGTACACATCAACGATTCGAAGAACCCTTGTGGCGCCCATAAAGATCGTCACGAGTGCATCGGCAAGGGATACCTTGGCAGCGAGGAATTTGGTGGCGGTATGCAGGTTATGCAGAATATTGTATCGAATGGCCACTTGCGTTCGCTGCCGTTTATTTTGGAGACTCCGAACGAACTTGCAGGTTATGCAGCTGAAATTAGACTATTAAGGTTATTGCAGCAGTAATGACTGTCACAAAGTAGAGTATTCCATTCACGTTATGGGTTTGTTTCAATCAGTTTTCTCATTGCAGATTCGTAATTCCGGGTGCATAATAGCCAACAGTTTTTGCAGACCTCTGAATCAAACGAGGTCACCGGAAGGAGACTCATTATGAAGCTGAAGAAGCTTGGCGCATTTGCCGCCACGGGTGCTATGGCGCTCGCCCTTGCTCTGACGGGCTGCGGTTCGTCCAACGCCACCTCTGGTTCTGATGCCGGTTCCAGCAGCTCTGACGACGCTAAGGTCGAGAAGGTCGACGGCTCCAAGGAGTACGCGCTCGTCAAGGACGGCACGCTGACCGTCGGCACCTCTGCCGAGTACGCTCCGTTTGAGTACAAAGATGACAACGGCGATTATCAGGGCTTTGACCTTGAGCTCATCAAGGCTATCGGCGACAAGCTGGGCCTGGATGTCGAGTATGTCAACAATGACTTTGACACGCTGGTTCCGGGCGTCGCTTCGGGCGCCAAGTATGACGTTTCCATCGCGGCTATCACCGACACGCCCGAGCGTGAGAAGGAAGTCACTTTCTCCGATTCCTACTACATGGACGATCAGGCTATCGTGACCAAGGTCGATAACACCGACATCACTGCCGATAACTACAGCGAGAAGCTCAACAACGCCGACGCTACCATCATTGTCCAGTCTGGCTCGACCGCCGAGGCCTTTGCTCAGGAGAACTTCCCCAAGGCCAAGATCGTCCCCTACAAGGACGCCACCGAGTGCTTCAGCGCCCTGCAGTCCGATAAGGGCGACGCCGTGGTGACCAACCGCTCCGTCGCCAGCCAGCTGACCGCCGAGCAGTTCAACACCTGCCAGACCATCAAGCAGATCAGCACCGGCGAGGAGTACGCCATCGCCATCAACCAGGGCAACACCAAGCTCAAGGACGACATCAACCAGGCCATCAAGGACCTGACCGACGACGGTACCGTCGACGCCCTCATGGCTAAGTACAATATCAAGTAAAATAACTACTTGATTGCGCGCGGGCCCTTTTCGTTTTGGCGGAAAGGGCCTTTGCGCTTCTCTTGACGGAGAGCGTTTCCGTCTCGTTTTGCCGGCAACTTCTACGATAGGAGCCACCTTGTCTCGACTGAACAAAGGGGCCGCGGAGCAGCGTTTTCCACTGCCCTCGATGCTCCAAAAGCTGGACTGTGCCCTGGCTGTGG
>CALJNY010000162.1 GCA_937981515.1 uncultured Collinsella sp.
GCCCGCGTGGATTTTGGGCGATGGACGAGAGAGCCAGAGCGATGATGGAGAGCCGAGCCGCACGAGCGGTATGCCGACGCTCGAGGTGCTGCGCGGCGCGGGGCTCAAAAATGTTTGCTGCGTGGTGACGCGCTATTTTGGCGGCACACTGCTGGGGCCCGGTGGCTTGGTACGCGCCTATACCGCGGCGACGCAGGCGGCGATGGCCGCGGCTCAAGAGGCTGGGCAGATCGTCGAGATGACAAGTGTTGTGCCCGTTGACGTGTATGTGGCCTATCCGCAATACGAGCAGGTGCTTCGTTTGGCGCAGGATTCGGGTGCCAAGGTTTTGGATACCGATTACGCGGATGCCGTGACACTTCACTTGGTGTTTAAGGCGGGGGAGCAGGAGCCATTTTGCGCCAAGATGCGTGAGCTTATGGCGGGGCGCGAGGAGATCGAGGTCGGCGCTCCCGAATTTGCCGAGTTCTAACGGCGACGGCCGGCGTGCTTTTGGATGAATCCCAAGCGCGCCGGCCGTCGTTTTCTGTTGCTGCCGTTTACTCGGCGAGCTGCTTTAGCACATCACAGGCGATCTCGATGGCATCGTCGATGCAACCGGGGCAGCTGCGGAGCGGACCCTTATCCGATCCGATGCCCTTGAGCGTGCCGCAGACGGTCGTCGTGTTCTTCTCGCCAAAACGCTTGGCGATTTCGCGCGACAGCTTGTAGGTCTGGCCTTTGGTCTTGGGGTTTTCCATGCCGTCGCTCATTACAAAGCCCATGATGGCCACGGTGCCCGAGATGGCGCCGCAGGTTTCGGTCATGCCGCCCATGCCGGCGCCAAAGCCCTCGGTGAGGGTAAAGGCGACCTGGGGGTAGAGCCCGCCGGCGGGCGCGAGCGTGCAGGCGACGGCCGGGGCGCAGTTAAAGCCACGGGCGTGGTATTCGGCAGCCTGAGCCTGACAGGCGGTGATGTCGAGCTGGGCCGTATCGATTTGCTTCATCGTTGTCTCCTTGGTCACGGTGTACCCGCCTATGGTACCCGTGACGGTGCGTGTAATCATCGAGAGCTTCATGTATGCCTCGTTTTTATCTATCGAGCAAATGCCCAAGGCTTGAGATAAATACCCCTGATCAATTTATCCCATAACCTACCTTGGGGATGGGTTGAGAGGGGTGCGGGGTAGCGGTATCGTGAACCGAATAAAACTAAAACCCAGGAAAGGG
>CALJNY010000163.1 GCA_937981515.1 uncultured Collinsella sp.
TAATACGGCTTGGGCCAGTAAGCGATGGCCTTTGCCTGGCAGAGCGTTTCGACGAGGAATGGATTATCGGCCCAGCCTGCTCCAGGGATTTCCTTAAACCAGATATTGTTTTGCATCAGGAAGTCGCGACGATAGATTGCCGACCAAATGGACGGATGATGGGCCAGCAGGTGTGGAGCGTCGTGAATGGTGAACGGTTGCCGAGGCGGTTTAATGCGACCGCGATATGCGCAATGTAGCTTGACCTCTTGGGGAGTATCGGGGTTGCGAATGATCCAATACGGGGTCTCAATAATATCGAGCTTGTTCGGATCGCCAAATTCGCGCTTGGCAAAGGCAAACATGTCGGAGTACATTCCGGGCTCGATCCAGTCATCGGGCTCGAGGATGGCAATCCAGTCGCCCTTTGCCTCTCGAATGCCCAGATTGCAGGCTGCGCCGTAACCCTGGTTTGCCTTATCGATCACCCGAACGCGTGAGTCGCGCGCAGCGAAATCTTGCATAATGGCGAGGGAGTTATCAGTAGATCCGTCGTTGATGGCGAGGATTTCCAGTTCGATTTTCTTTTCGTTTAATAGGCTGCCTATAGCCTGAGAAAGATACGGCTCGGCATTGTAAGTAGGCACGATTACGGTCAGCATTCAAACACTTTCTCTAGGCGATCTGGAAGAATTATACCTAATTGCGTTTGCAACGGTTTTGGTTGCGTTTGGGTGAAGGCAACGGTAAGGGTTGCTAATCAATGCGCGATGATTTCTTGGAAGAGCTCAAACGGTTGTGTTACGGCTTAGCGGGTTATTCGTCCAACTTGATTTGATTGCATCGGAATAGAATTCTTTATAAGGTAGTAAACGTATCGATTTTCCTGTTGATATGCAATTTGAGGAGACTGTTGTGGGGTTTGCTAATAATAGCTACTTGATTAACAAGCTCGAAGTTTGCAACTTTCGCAAGTTTGAATCAATCTCAGTTACTTTTGAGCGCCAGCTAACGGTTTTGGTTGGCGATAACGGTATGGGAAAAAGCACTCTTATTGATGCCGCAAGCATTGCTCTTGGCACTTTATTCCAAAAGATTGAGAATTCGAAAGCGTCTGGCATTACGCCTGACGATGCCCGCGGTGCCGTTATTAAGCAAGGAGACATGTATGACGTTCAGTCGCGGTACCCGGTGACGATAGGTGCTGACGGAATTGTTCTTGGCGAGAACGTGCACTGGTCGCGTTCGCTTAATACTGCCAAGAGCCGCACGACTATTGCTGGTGCTGCGCCTGTAGTGGATGCCGGCGCTCGGCTGCAAAAACTTGTCCGCAGTGGCGAGACGGTTGTCCTTCCCATTCTTGCTCGTTATGGGACCGATCGATTGTGGACGCGGACTGAACCTAAAGACCAATCGTTGCCCAACAGGACGCGTGGGTACGAAGGCGCCCTACAGGCATCTTCGAACGATGCACGTATGAATGCGTGGTTTAAATCTCAATCCATTTGGGAGTGGCAGAATAGGCGTGACAGCGCACTGTTCTCTGCGGTTAAAAAGGCACTGGCCTCATGTTTTGATGCCGCTGCTTCTACCGCGGACGCGATGGTCGATTTTGATGCCGAACTCGGCCAGCTGGTGTTTACATATAGCACTGCCGATGGTTGTTACCATCGCGATAGGATTCACTCAATGAGCGACGGATATCGTGGTACGTTGAGCCTTTTTGCGGACATCGAATATCGCATGGCGATGTTGAACCC
>CALJNY010000164.1 GCA_937981515.1 uncultured Collinsella sp.
CGCGCCAACTTCGATTATCCCGCCCTGCTCGCCTCCATCGAATCCCGTGTGACCCGGGCGCGATCGCATAGCAACATCAAGATTCTGCTCGACGACCTCCTTGAAGGGCGGATCGGTAAGGAAGCGCTGGTCTCGCAGCTTTCCGGCTCTGAATATGCCCGTGCGAAGCGCCAGGTCGAAGACGTTTACGCACGACGCTTGCAGGTCCAGGCCGCCGAATGGCGTGCGAAGATAGTCGAGGAGGGCCGCAGGGTCCAGACGGTGTGGATTTTCGGCCCCGCGGGGACCGGCAAGTCGACCCTTGCCGAGCAGTACGCGCGTCGCAAGGGCGGTCGCTGCTTCATATCGGGATCTACCCGCGACATTTTTCAAGGATATGCGGGCGAGCACTCCGTCATCCTCGACGAGCTCCGCCCCAAATCCATCCCCTACGCCGACCTGCTCCGCCTCACGGACCCCTTCGCCATAGGGCACGAGGTGATGGCACCGTCCCGCTACTCGGACAAACTCGTGGCGGCGGATCTCATCGTCATCACGTCCCCTATAGCCCTTACGAGTTCTTCTATGAACAGGGCAACAACGCCGATACCGACGGCTTCGATCAGCTGGAGAGACGCCTCGCCGCGGTGATCGAGATGCAGCAGCGAGAGATATGCCTCTGCCAGTATGCGGGAAACGGCTGGTATTTGCCCATGCCCGATTACACCCGCCCGAACCCGTATTCGAGATTCGCACGCGGTGACGATTCCTCCGCTGACCCCACGAAGGTTTACGAGTCGATCCTCGGAACCAGTGCCGACTCGACAAGTGAACAGCGGTCAGCTGCCCGACGGCCGTTAGGGAAGATGGTCGGTGGCAAAGGCCCAGCCTGCTTCGCGAATGCGTGAAATTAATAGCGGCGATACGTGTCAGCGAAATTCCATAACGAATACTCGATGCGGGCGTTTCATTAGACGAGCTTCTTGCGCGTCTCCTTAAGAATGCCCTTCTTGAAGTCTGACCACTTTCCGAAGAACTTCTCGTCCGTAGCGGTGGCTGTATGGTCCGCGTACTTGATCGCTGCGAGTTCCATGGTGCAGATGTAGTCCGCCGCCTGCGAAAGCCGGTACTCGGAGGGTTGCGCCGATCGGTAGACGACGGCGTCCTTCGACAGCGCGTACTCGATTGCGCGATGGAGGGATTCGGCGATGGAGTGCTGGCCGTTGTCGTAGTAGACCTTGACCGCGTCGTAGGCCTGCAGCTCCGCGAGGTTGTCGAAGAGGAAGTTCACGAGGTCCCTTCGCATCGTCCCCGCGAGCTTGTCGAGCGAGGCGAACTGCTTGGTCGCGTATGCAAAGGTGTGGTACCTCACGGGCATGTGGCGGAAGAAGACTCGGAACGAGCCGAGCAACATCTTGCGCGTCCTCAAGTCGAGCCCCGAGTACTGGTCCTTGCCGTTCATGAGCGGCGACGCATGGAAGGGTATGTCCGGGAGCCCCTTGGCGCGAAGGGCGCCCTCATATGCCGCGATCGAATCCGCGATGCTCTCGGATTGGTCGTGCATGACGACGGTAAGCAGGTAGTGGCGGTCGGAGAGACCGTCGCTTCCCGACTCGTCGACGAAGATGCTGAGTTCTCGCATTGTTCTCCTGGATAAGAAAAAAGCCGGGGAAAACGTCCCCGGCACTTGGAAGCCTTCCTAACGGAAAACCAATTACCTTATATCATGTACTGTCCGGAAATTCAAGGGAGCTCGAAGCGTTTCCAGACGTCGGCGGAATCTCAAAGCCCGCTCGTCTACTCATGGGCAAGCCACCTGAGACTACTCACTTTACCCGCGGACGACGAAGAGCTGCGACCTGCGGTTTTTCAACCAGCATGAAAGCCGCCCGCGTTGATTCACTTGCGATTGTAGCTGGCGGCTTGCGGGCAAAAGGGCGATTGAGTTTCAAAACGGGAGTTTTCAGCGATATCGAGCCTCCAAAGGCGGCTCGCTGTGCCCTTTGGGACTAAAACAAAAACTCAAAGCCCTGAGTTTGAAAAAAGTTTTTAGAGTTGTCCCGACTTTTGTCCCCGAAGCCGACGAAACACGACACGGTGTTACTTGGCGGCACTCGGCTCGAGACGGAAGCGAAAACTGGGTGCAACTGGAATGACGG
>CALJNY010000165.1 GCA_937981515.1 uncultured Collinsella sp.
ACGTTTCCACAGGACAAGTCGCTCACAAGATCGAGCCAGCACCATGCACAGCGACGCCGCAACCGAAATAACTACAAGCGGTCCGACCGCCGATGTCTGCTCCCCCAGTATCGCATCGGCGGCCACGCTGAGCACCAAGACACAGCTAACGCACAGGCCGGCACACAAGGCCATCGTCCATGGCATGAGGGGCCGCGGGGGCATCACATGCTCGCGCTCGAGCGTACTCATACGCAGATGCAATCTTTGATTTTGGCGAGCTTCTTCTCGCCGATTCCCGATACGCGCATCAGGTCATCGACTGAGGCAAAAGCACCGTTCTTTGTCCGTTCATCGATAATCGACTGAGCCATAGAAGGCCCAATGCCCGAGAGCGTCTGCAGCTCCGCCGCACTTGCCGTATTGATGTTCACGAGCCCCGACGAAGACCCCGCGCCAGGGGTCGTGGCAGCACTACTTTCGGCCCCGCCGACCGCCGCAGCCGCTTGTTGCTCCCCTACCGTCGGCACATATATCTTTTGACCATCCGTGATCTTGGACGCACGGTTAAGCCCTGTCACATCCGCCTCGGCCGTAAGCCCTCCGGCGGCATCGATCGCTTGGGACACCCGCGCTCCATCTTTGAGCCGGTACACGCCAGGCCTCGCAACGGCTCCATCAACATCGACGTACACCTCTGTTTCGGCAGAAGCCTTTGACGAAGATTTATCGGCATCATCAGGAGACGCATCCCCGGCCCCGTGCACATCCGAGGCGCCCGCCTCATCACTACGCTCAAACGACACGCCACTGGGACTACCACCAAAGCTTGCCATCGCCAAGCCACTCGCGGCGGCAATGACAACCAGAATCGCCACTACCACCGCTTTATGCCTGAGCAGCTTTTCTGCCCAGCGGTCCATGCGTTTAACCCGTTCGTGTTGCTCGCGCTGCGCCATAGCAAACACCTCCCAACACCATCGTGTCAGGAAACGAACACCGCAACCTCCGCACGTCCACACTGATTATCGCGGTCAAACCAAAAGCTGACCAAAACCTTGCGGAAAAGTGTCCATTTATTCAGGAACACGTCGACAAATGAACCGTTTGTCGTCAAATGTCCAGATAGAAAAAGACCGACGATACAGGCGCATCGTCGGTCTATGCAGGCAATTACTCGTGATCTTGGTAAATCTCACGCGGAGCAAGCTCCGAATGTTTGCGTTTTAAGGTCTTAGGGGCCTTATACGTGTTGCTGGAGAAGTCAATGTACTCGGTCTGCTTAAGCAGGCGCTCGATCATCTCCTCGTGGTCGAACAGCTCCCAGGCCTCGTGCACGGCATCGAGTTTGGCGTGCGTCTCGGGACGACGCGGCATAAAGAGCGTGCAGCAGTCGGGCGCCGCCTCAGTGGAAATATCGAACGTGCCGATCTCTTGAGCGCGCGCAATGATCTCCTGCTTGTCGGACCCGATGAGCGGACGGAACACGGGAATCTTCACGGCCTCGTTGATGGCCATGATGTTCTCGAGCGTCTGGGAGGCGACCTGACCGAGCGACTCACCGGTCACGATGGCCTTGGCGCCCTCGATATGCGCAATGCGCTCGGCAACCGAATACATGATGCGGCGATACATGATCACGCGCAGGTTGCTGGGGCAGGTGACGGAAATCTCACGCTGGCAATCGCCAAACGGCACCACGTACAGGCGGCCAATCTGGACACCCGGCTCAAGCGCACGGATGATGTCCTGCACCAAATACTCGCTCGTATCGGGCGTCTGCGGACGACCGGAGAAATGTACCGGCACGCACACCGCGCCGCGCCGCGCGAGCATCCAGGTCGCCACCGGAGAATCGATGCCCGACGACAGAAGCGTCACGACCTTGCCGGCAGAACCCACCGGCAGACCGCCCACGCCGCGCTCGGAGCGCGCATACACGTAAACGCTACCCTGGACCACCAGTACGTGCACCATCGCATCGGGGTCGTGCATTTGAACCTTTTTATCGGGGAAGGCCTCGCACAGCACCTCGCCCACCTGACGATTAATATCAATCGAGGTGAGCTCATAGTCGGTATTGGAGCGCTTGGCGTGCACCTTAAACGAATCGAAGGGGCCAAACTCGCGCAGCGCCTTGACGGCGGCGGCGCAGTACTCCTGCGGGTCGCGGTTGGTGTGATACGCCAGGGACACACGGGCAACGCCGGGGACGGTGCGGATGACACGCGCCGCCTCGTCGGCCTGACGCTCGTTAAAGGTCACGAGGATATAACCGGAAATTCGAGACACGGCGTTCACGGAAAAGGCGGCCAAAGCCGCCTTAATGTTATCCATGAGGATATGCTCAAAATGTGCGCGGTTCTTGCCCTTCAGTCCAACCTCGTGATAGTGGACCAGGCAGACGCGAGCTGCCATTTAGGCTTCAGCAACCTTATGGCCGAGCGCCTTCTCGTAACGGGCCTCGTCGTAGGAGATATCGCCGTCGACGATCTCGTCCATAGCCATCGAGATGGTGTCGGCGCCGGAGAGCGCGATGGTGATGTCATCGACATCCTGAACGGCAAGCACGCGGTTATGCTGGCCACGCAGCATGCTATTGATGTCGCAGGCACGCTTGGAGGCAAGCGAAGCGAGCAGGAAGCGGTTGTGATCGGTCTTCTCCAGAAGATCGTCAATGCAAGGCTTTACAACGGACACGGACCTCAGATCCTTTCATGCATATCGAGAACGCGAACGAGCTCGTAGGTCGCGCGGTCGAGATCGTCATTCACCACGACGTCGTCGTAGCGGTCGGCAAGGGCAAGCTCATGGGCGGCGTTTGCCATACGCAGCTCAATCGTCTCGGGCGTCTCGGTGCCGCGACCGACCAGTCGCTCGCGGAGCACCTCGAGCGAGGGTGGCTTGATAAAGATCAGCACGGCCTCGGGAAAACGCTCCTTGACCTGCAAGGCACCCTGGACATCGATCTCCAAGATGAGAGACGAACCAGAGGCGAGCTTGGACTGGACCTCGCTCACCAACGTGCCATAGCAGTTACCGTGGACCTCGGCCCACTCAACAAACTCACCGTTTGCCACGCGGCGGTCGAACTCCTCGCGCGTCAGGAAAAAGTAATTGACGCCATCGACCTCGCCTTTACGTGGGGCTCGCGTGGTAGCCGAAACCGTCAGGCCCAGGTTAGAGCGACGCTCGCGCACACGAGTGACGAGCGTGCCCTTGCCTGCGCCTGACGGTCCAGAAATCACAAAGAGCTTTGAATCCTGAGCGCCCACTTATTTGGTCAGCTGCTCGAGGAGCTGCTCGCGCTGACGGACGCCAAGGCCCTGGACGCGACGGGTAGCGGAGATGCCGAGCTCCTCCATGATCTTGGCGGCCTTGGCCTTGCCATAACCGGGGAGAGACTCGATGAGGGTGGAAACCTTCATGCGGGAAGCAATGGGGTCATCGGAGTTGAGCACGGATTCGAGGGACTTCTCGCCCTTCTTGATCTGCTCACGGAGCTCTGCGCGAGCGTGACGCGCGGCGGCAGCCTTCTCAAGAGCCTGCTTGCGCTGCTCATCGGTAAGCTGAGGGAGTGCCATTCGTACCTCCAAATAGTTGGGTTATATCTGATTCAATATTTGGCATTTTAGCACGTAAAACGTACAAAATGGCCAATCGCGGCTCCATAGGTTAGACGATACCCGCAAAAAGTGCAATATATCGCGCTAAAAGATGAGCCCCTGACCTGCGATTCCACACAAAGGATGGGAAAGTTTTCGCAGGCACAGGGGCTAATTTGTGCTAATGAGACCCAAAAGTGGTGACTTAAGGGAATCTTTTATGCGACGTTTTCGACCAGCTCGGCAACGATGGCGTCAAACGCGGCAACCGGATCATCGGCGCCGGTAATGGGGCGGCCAACCACGATATGGCTCGCGCCGCGCTCGATAGCCTGGGAAGGCGTGGCCACGCGGGACTGATCGCCCAGCGCAGCACCAACAGGACGCACGCCCGGGGTCACAATCAGCGCATCGGGGCCCAGCAGCTCACGCATGTCATGAGCCTCCATCGGCGAGCACACGATGCCGTCGATACCGTTGGCCTGGGCGAGTTTTGCCAGACGGGCGGCCTCCTCGGCAACGGGCAACTCGACGCCGATCTCGCTCAACGCATCCTGATTCATACTCGTAAGCACGGTGATGGCGACGAGCTTGGCTCGATCCTCGCGCGCCTCCTCGGCACCCTCACGGCAGGCGGCGAGCATAGCACCCGAACCCAAGCCGTGAACCGAAAGCAGGTCGGCACCGGCAAGCGAGGCCGAGCGAGCGGCACCGCGCACCTGATGCGGAATGTCGTGGAACTTAAGGTCGAGGAAGACCTTAAAGCCCAGGTCTTTAAAGGTCTTGACGATCTCGGGACCCTCAGCGTAATAGAGCGTCATGCCCACTTTAAGCCAAGCGGCATGGCCCGAAAGCTCATGGGTGAGCTCGAGCGCACGCTCACGGTCGCAGTCGAGGGCGACGATAACGCGGTCGCGGGCATCGGTCTCTAGCATTCGAAAGCACCTACCAGCTCGTTGATGTCCTTCACGCCCTGGGACTCGGCCCAGGCCTCGAGCTCGCGCGCGATCTTAATCGAGGCGCACGGATCGACGAAATTGGCCATACCGACCGATACGCAGGTGGCGCCGGCCAGGATAAACTCGGCCGCGTCCTCACCGGTCATGACGCCGCCGACGCCGTTGATGGGGATATCGACGGCCTGGGCAACCTCCCAGACCATACGAACGGCGATGTGGTGGCACAGCGGACCCGAAAGGCCGCCCTTAGGCTTGGCCACACGGGACTTGCGGGTATGAACGGCAATGGCCATACCCTGGATGGAGTTGATGACCGAAAGGCCATCGGCTCCCGCGGCCTCGAGGGCGCGGGCGATCTCGGCGACGTTGACCGGGGCCATCTTTACGAACAGCGGCTTGTCGGTCACCTTGCGGCCGGCGGCCATGACGCCAGAGGCGCCCTCGGGCGTGGAGCCCATGGCGGCACCGCCGGCGGCAATGTTGGGGCAGCTCACGTTGATCTCATAGCCGGCAGCCCAGGGGCACAGCTCGACATACATCTCGAGCGCACGAACAAACTCGTCCACGGAATGACCGGCGACCTGGCAGATG
>CALJNY010000166.1 GCA_937981515.1 uncultured Collinsella sp.
CAGTGACGAGAAGAGTCGTGGTGGCGGCGGACTCGAGACCTTTAAGGAAATCGCGGCCAGCCGAGGCTTTGAGCTCAAGACTGTCACCACCGTTTTTGAGCTCCTCGTCTGTAGCAAGGCACTCTCCGGGATTACCGGGTTTCCCGAAGGCTGCGAGCTCACACGCGCCAAACGCATCCGTTACGCAAACGGACACGCCGTGTGCTCCGACGACTCCTATTACCTAAGCTCACAGGTACCGGGGCTGACACCCGAGATTGTCAACGACTCGATCTATCGTTACCTCGAAGAAGACCTTGGCATTAAGATTGTCACGGGCAAACGCGATGTAACGATCGAGCATCCCACGCCCGAGGATACGCGCGTGCTCGATCTCGACGACTTTAACGCACTCGCCGTTATACGTGGGCAGACCTACAACGCCGACGGCATCCTTATGGAATACACCGAGACCAAACAGGTCCCCGGGTTCTTTTTGCTCCATGAAACCGTGACGCGCAACGGTACCGGTCGAACCGGCCACCAAAGTAGCATGAACTAACCATTTATTAGTTGCGGTGGAATAGTTCCTAGAATGGCCAGCTTAAAGGCAAAACGGGAACTATTCCACCGCAACTTTTTTGGCCGGCGGGGCAGTACCTGTCCCACCGGCCATCATTTACGCTCGTTTAGCTAGTCCGCGAGCTTTTCCACCTGGTCGAGCATCTTGTCCAGCTTGGCCTTTGCCTCGGCCTTGACCTTCTCAGCTTCTTCGTGAGCCTTCGCCTTCTGGGCGGCCTTTTCCTCGGCTTCGGGATCGACGACGACCAGATTGGACGCGTCGTGCTCAACAAGCTTGAGCGCATGCTCGGGACACACCTTGACACAGGCGCCGCAGCCCAAACAATACGTGGACTCCAACGCAAAGCGGCCGCTTCCCACCAAATCGCAGGCGAACGTGGGGCATACATTGACGCACTCGCCGCACGACGTGCACTTGTCAAAATCGCACTCCGGCGTGCTCACCTGCATGTTCTGGGCAAGCTCGGGATGGTTTTGCAGTGTCGAGAGCACCAGCTGCCGCCCGTGCGTAAGCGTACGGCGACGCTTGGTCGTCGTGGTGCCGCACATGGTGTTGAGCGTGCGCTCGAGCTGCGTGATCTGGTGACGGTGGGCCTTCAACTTCTGCGTCACCGAGGCCAGTGCCGCAGTCGCCGGATTGAGCTTGGTCACCGTCAGGCCCGTGGTGCGGGCGATCTTTTCCATGTACTCCTTGCGCTCGTACTCGCGGCGCTTATGGCATTTGAGGCTCTTGGAGTCGACCTCCAAGCCCATACCCGTGCCGGACCACTCCTCGGCCTTCGCAATCGCCTCGCCCAGAATGTCCTCGCCGCCGGTGTTGCGGCATTTATCGCACACGCCCAACGGCAGGTACACACTCACGTTGGGATAGTCTGCCAGTACCGAGAACCAGGTCTCGGCCGTAATATCGCCCACGCAGGCAACGACGACTTCGTTCTCGCGCGGCATGCGCTTAAGGGCACGCGTGCAGGTGACGTAGGCGGTCTCGTGGCTCGTAGCCGCCGAGACAATGTCGTCGTAGACGTTTTTGGGCGCCAGGCGCGGCGAGATGATCGCCTCGGTCGGACAGGCAGCGGCGCACAGGCCGCACTTGCGACAGGAGTCGAGGATCTCGATGGAGTCTTCCTCGACCTCGATAGCGTTGACCGGGCACACGTCCATGCACGCGGTGCAGCCGCTCTTTTCGTTTTTGCAGGTCAGGCACGGAATGGTGTTGCCGCGCGGACGCTCCTTGTAGTCAGCAGGATTCCATTGCGGCGCCGACGGATCGAGTGCATCGGTCACACCGCCAAGCGGGTTTTTAAGAAAGTCGAAACCCTTGCTGATCTCGATAATGTCATCAAACAGATCGTGTTCCTGCGCCATGCGCGGCCCCTCCCTGAGCAGTGCAAACAAGCAAGAGATAATGATACGCTATCGGCCCACGCCTTGGGCAAATTACATGCGGCGCATCTTTGCGGCAAATAGCCTATGGCCTATCGCCGCCTCGATTGCACAAGATCAATCAAGCGCCAAGCTATGCCTCGCACATGAGCTGCACGAGCTTTTGTTTGGTCACCTTGGCCTGCTCGTTGGCCATATTGCGCTCGTTTCTAAAGACCGCATTTGCAACACCCTGCAAATCGGCATCGGAAATCTCGCCAAGACCCAGCTCCTCGAGCGTCGTCGGCAGACCAACGCGCTGGCAAAACTCGAGCACCTGATCAAGCTCGGGCGCACGCTCTAGGCGCAGCTGGACCACCAGGCCAAATGCCACGGCCTCACCGTGCATAGCCCTGCACTCGGGCAGAATCGTCAGACCGTTGGCGATGGCATGTGCCAACGCCAAGCCACCGCTCTCAAAGCCGACGCCCGAGAGCAGAATATTGCACTCGATCAGGCGCTCAACTGCCGGCGATGTACGGCCCTTTTTGAGATCGCGCTTGGCAGCGACGCCGCACTCCATAAGCGTGTCATAGCAGGCACGAGCCGTAACCAAGGCCAAGTGTCCCGGCGCGCCCCCGTGCTCGTTGGCGCCATGCGCCGCGGCGCACGAACGTGCCTCGAAGTACGTTGCCAGTGCGTCGCCCATGCCAGCGACCGTCATACGCAGTGGGGCCGCCGCGACCACGTTGGTATCGACCACGACCAGGTCTGGATTCTTCTCGAGCATCAGGTAGCGGTCGAACGACCCATCCTCGTGATACAGCGCCGAAATCGCGCTGCACGGACCATCCATCGAAGCCGCCGTGGGACATACGCACAACGGCAACTCGGCATAAAACGCAACGGCCTTGGCGATATCGAGCATTTTGCCGCCGCCAATACCCACTACCATGTCGCAATACTCGGCCTGGGCTTCCTTAGCCATTTCGACAACGGCCTCTTCCGTACACGGACCGTCATAAATCTTAAAGAACGGCTCGCTTAGATCTTCGTCCAGAAATCCATCGACGATCTGCCTGCACAGCCGATCCTCGGTGCCCTGGTCAAACAAGACATAGGCAGCGCAGCCCAACCATGACAAATACCTGCCTTGACGCGACAGTTCGCCCGGCCCCTGAACATACCGGCCGGGACCGCCGTAAACCATAGGAAGCGCCATACGAGAATCCGCCCTTCATCAAACAACGATTGGTGCAAAGTAACCTTGCCCCTTTGCACCATAGCAAAAAGGGGCAAAGCCATCTGTTGGCTTTGCCCCTTCCTTAGCTTGATTTACTCATCCATGAGGTAATAATGACCCAGCGCGTCGGCACCCAGGATGGCGTTTGCGACCATCTCAGGCGTCACCTCAAACGGCATGTTGCACATGGTATCCTCGGGCGCGCACGCGGCCTCGGCAACAATCATGGCCTTCTCGCGCGTAAGCTCGGCAACGCCAAGTTCCTTCATCGTGACCGGCAGGCCCAGCTCAATGCAGAAGCCCAAGACTTCCTCGAGCTTCTCGGTCGGGGCATCCTCGAGTACCAGTTGGACGATGGCGCCAAAGGCGACCTTCTCGCCGTGATACATGCCATGGCACTCGGGCAGCATCGTCAGGCCATTGTGGATGGCATGAGCAGCAGCAAGGCCCGAGCTCTCAAAGCCAATGCCCGAAAGCAACGTATTGGCCTCGATGATGTGCTCGACGGCGGGCGTGAGCGCACCCTTCTCCAGCGCGACCTTGGCCTTGACGCCATCGGCCATGAGCGTCTCATAGCAGAGCTTGGCGAGCGCCAGGCCGGCCATTCCGCCCTTGCCGCCGGCGCAGGTGCCGCCGTCGGCATCGTGCGTCGCCTGAGCCTCGAAATAGGTTGCGAGCGCATCGCCCATACCGGAAACCGTCAGGCGCACCGGGCTCGCCGCGATAACCGTCGTATCCATCAGGACAATGTTGGGGTTTGCCTTAAGGAAGAGGTACTTGTCGAACTGGCCGTCATCGGTGTAAAGCACCGAAAGTGCCGAGCACGGTGCATCGGTCGAGGCAATGGTGGGGCAAATGATAACCGGGGACTCCAGGTAATAGGCGACGGCCTTCGCGGTGTCGAGGATCTTGCCGCCACCGACGCCGACGATGATGTCGCAACCGTTGTCGCGAGCGAGCGCAACCAGGCGATCGACCTCGCCCTTGGAGCACTCGCCGTTAAAGTCCTCAAACAGCAGCTCGGCCTTGGCCTCGGCAAAGCCGCCCTCGATCTTGGCACCGACGCGCTTCTTGCCCGAAGGCGTCACGATGACGAGGGCCTTAGCGCCGAGCGGCTCGACATAGGAGCCGAGCTTGGCGAGCTCGTCCGGACCCTGGATGTACTTGCTGGGGCTATTGAAAATTGCAGCCATAACTATCCCATTCTCTAAAAAAGAAAGGGACTCCGTACGGATACGTGCGGAGCCCCTCGTTACGATAACAAGAGTCGATTAGAAATCGATGTCGGTGTCGTAGTAGCAGGCCTTGAGGATCTTCTCGAAGTCGGCAGCCTTGGTCTCACGCGGGTTCTCGGGCGTGCAGGCGTCCTGCTCGGCGTTCGCGGCGATCTCGGGCAGCTTGGCGAGGAACTCCTCCTCGGAAACCATCTGCGGGTTCTCGGCGTCGACCTTCACGCCACCATTCGCGTAATCCTTGATGGACTGCGGAATGTTGAGCTGGTCGTTGAGGTCGCGGATCTTCTGGACGAGCGCAGCGATGAGCTCCTCGTTGGTCTCGCCGGGAAGGTGCAGGATCTCCTTGGCCACGTAAGCGTAACGCTCGGCAGCACGGGGATCCTTGGAGTTCCACTGGATGACCTTGCCCAGGTACATGGCGTTAGCGGCACCGTGGATGATGTGGCCGTTCTCGAAGGCAGCACCGGTCTTGTGAGCCATGGAGTGAACGATGCCGAGCAGGCCCGAGGAGAAGGCGATACCGGCGATGCACTGAGCCTCGTGCATGTGCTGACGGGCCTCATGGTCGCCAGCATAGGACTTGGGCAGCCACTCGACGATCTCGCGGATGCCGTGCAGAGCGTTGGCGTCGGTGAACATAGAGGCGCAGGTGGAAACGTAGGCCTCCATGCAGTGGGTCAGAGCATCCATGCCGGTGTGAGCGCACAGCTTGGCGGGCATGGTGTAGGTGAGCTCGGG
>CALJNY010000167.1 GCA_937981515.1 uncultured Collinsella sp.
GACGGGCTGGGGCTCGGGGGTCTCCATGTACAGCGTCTCGGGCAGGTCGAGCGAGGCGATGCGCGCCTCGACGGGGTTCACCACGTAGTGCTTGATGGCCTCGATGGCGGCTTCGTCCAGAGCGCCCGAGATCATATAGACCTTGGCGGAGCGCACGGCGGGGCGCTCGCCCTGGCTGATGAGCTGCACGCACTCGCTGGCGGAGTCGGCGCGCTGGTCAAACTGGCCAGGCAGGAATTCGACGGCAAAGACGGCGCCATCGCTTGCGGGGAGCTCGTCGTAGGTCACATCGACCTGGGGCTCGCTAAAGACGGTCGGCACGCAGGAGCGGAAAAGCTCCTCGTCGATGCCCTCGACGTCGTAGCGGTTGATGATCCTCAGGGCCTCGATGCCCTTGATGCCGAGAATTTCGGTCAGCTCGCCCTTGAGCTGCTGAGCCTCGACGTCGAACCCGGGTTTCTTCTCCACGTAGATACGAGAGACCATTGGTTCCTGCCTTCCTGATCGGTTGGGCGTACGGTACGGTATGCGGCAGCGGTCGGTTTGCGGGGTCTGCCCTGCGGTCGCCTTGAGCCACATGTTTGTAAACCTCACTATGATACGACAGCTCGCGGCGCGTTGAGGACGGCGAGGGTGCTACAGTGATGCGCAAACAAGAGAAAGGCATCACATGGCATTCGTTTCACTCGCCATCATCGCGCTCGTGGCCTTTGCAAGCCCCTTCATCGCCTCGGCGATTCCCGGAAAGCCCGTTCCCGAGACGGTCTTTTTGCTCGTGTGCGGTGCGGTGCTGGGACCCCATATGCTCGGCGTCATCCATGTAGATGCCGAGGTCTCGCTGGTGTCCGAGCTGGGTCTGGCCTTTTTGTTCCTGCTCGCCGGCTTTGAGATCGACCCCAAGAGCATCACGGGCGTCGAGGGGCGCTACGGCTTGGCGACGTGGGTCGTCACGTTTGGTATCGCCTGGCTTGCCGTGCGCTTTACTCCGTGGTTCTCGGTCAGCCATTTCGACGGTATCGCCGTGACGCTTGCCCTCACTTCGACGGCGCTCGGCACGCTCGTGCCCATCATGCGTGAGCGCTCGCTCACCGGCACGCGCGTGGGCGACTCGATTCTTGCGTATGGCACCTGGGGTGAGCTCGGCCCCGTGCTCGCCATGTCGGTGCTGCTGTCTGCCCGCACCGGCATCCAGACGCTTGTAATCCTTGGCTTGTTTGCGGTGGTCTGCGTGTTGCTGGCCGTGGTCCCAAGCCGCTCCAAGCGCGTCGGCAGCCGCTTCTTTGCGTTTGTCGAGGAGCGCGCCGATACCACGTCGCAGACCTTCGTGCGCCTGACGGTGCTCATCCTGGTCACGCTCGTGGCATTCTCCGCCGTCTTTGACCTCGACATCGTGTTGGGTTCTTTTGCCGCCGGCTTTGTCCTGCGCTATATCATCCCCGAGGGCAACCATACGCTGGAGACCAAACTCGACGGCCTGGCCTACGGCTTTTTGATTCCGGTGTTCTTCACCGTATCGGGCGCAAAGATCGACCTGACGGCCGTGGCGTCGCGCCCGGGCTTGCTCGCGGGCTTTATCGTGGCGTTGCTGATTATTCGTGCCGTGCCCATCCTCATCTCTATGGGCATTTGTCCTGCGACGCGCGATGTGTCGGCGTATGGTCGCATTACCGTGGCCCTGTACTGCACCACGGCGCTTCCGATCATCGTTGCCGTGACGAGCGTTGCCGTCAACGCGGGCGCGCTGTCGCAAGATATTGCGTCGGTCATGGTTGCCGCCGGTGCCATCACGGTGTTCTTGATGCCATTGCTCGCGCAGCTCTTCTACCGCGTGGTCGACGCCGCACCGGTCGCTGCCGTGGCAGAGGTTGCCGAGCATCCATCCGATGCGCTTGACATCCTGCGCGCCCATCACGATTTGGCGAGCCTGCTCGCACGCGAGCACGAGCTGCTGACCTCGCATGGTCACGGCCGCGTATTCGAGGGCCTGCCTACGCTCGATACGATTGCCGAGCGTCTTTCCGCCGAGGCAGCGAGCGGCCACATCGATGCCCGCATCGTGGATGCGGCGCATCTTCTTGCCGATAAGACCTATGGTGACGAGGTTGACCCGTCCGAGCTGACTCCGCGTGAGCGTCGCCGCCTGGAGCGCGCCAAGCTCGCCGTGCACGAATACCGCCGCCGCATGCTGGAGCTCTATGCAAGAGAAGAAGCTGAGGACGACGACGGTAAGTAGTCGATACTCTCTCGGGGAAGCCGCGTCCCGTTTTGAAGGCGCGGAACGGGACGCAGTTTCCGCATCGGCCCCCATCGGGAAGCCACATCCCATAATGGACGCTCAGAGCGGGATGCGGTTTCCGCTTTGGACCCCTGCCGGAAAGCGCGTCCCAGTCTGAAGGTTCAAAATGGGATGTGGTTTCCGAAACAGGGGCCGTTGGGAAGCTGTGTCCCGGAATGGGCGCCCGGAGTGGGATACCGTTTCCGCAGGAGGCCCATTGCGGAAACGGTATCCCAGAATCGACGTTCAAAACGGGGTGCAGTTTCCGCAAGGAGGTCCTGGGGAAACCGTGCCCCGTTCTGAGCTGAAATACCGGGACGAAGCTTCCCCTGCAAACAGAACAAGGCGCGCTGTCTGCGGTTGATGCATGCAGCGCGCCTTTTGCGTTGGGCCTCGTTGAGGTTCGAAGTCGTGGCTTGCGACCTTTAGGAGCGGGCGGCTCCGTCGACGGGGAGCACGGCGCCCGTGACATAGGAGGCCATGTCGCTCGCTAGGAAAACGAAGGCGTTGGCGACATCCTCGGGCTCGCCCATGCGGCCGAGCGGAATAGTGGCGACGATGGGCTTGATGACCTCTTCGGGCAGGTTGGCGACCATGTCAGTCTTAGTCACGCCAGGGGCAACGGCGTTGACGCGAATACCCATAGGGGCGAGCTCACGCGAGAGCGACTGGACCATACCGTTGACGGCAAACTTGGACGTGGGGTAACCGACGCCGGAGGGCTGGCCGTACTTGGCGACCATCGAGCTTGTGGTAGTGATGGTGCCGCCGTGGCCGGCCTCGGTCATGATCTTGGCGGCAGCCTGGTGGCCATTAAAGACGGCGACGACGTTGAGGTCCATGACTTTGGCGAACTCCTCGGCCGTGTAGTTCAAAAGGGGCGAGCGCTGGGAGATTCCGGCATTGTTGACGACCGTGTCCAGGCCGCCCATGTCGGTTGCAGCCTGGGTAAAAGCCTCGGTCACGGCCTCGAGTGAGGCGAGGTCGCAGGAGCGGCCCCAGACCTTGGCGTCGGGATAGGCGGCCGCCAGCTTCTCAACGGCCGTATCGGCAGTCTCCTGGCGCGAGCCAAAGACGGTGACGGCAGCGCCCTCCTCGATAAAACGGCAGGCGATCGCATAGCCGATACCGCGCGTGCCTCCGGTGATGATTGCTTTCTTGCCCTCGAGCAACATGGTGCTTCCTCTCATCGCGGGCGGACATACACGGCGCAGCATAGCGGCGGCAAAATACAGCTGCCGTCGCATATCGGCAAACGGTATCCACGGTTGTTGACGAACGGTCAAGCTGTTCAAACGTTAGTCGGCCACTTTGTGCAAAAGATGTAACTAAAAGGGGCTCCCATCCAATCGGACGGGAGCCCCTCATGCGTTATTTGATTTGTCGAGAATCGGACTAGTTGGCCATGACGCCTTCGGTCCAGGCCTCGACGTCCTCGATGCGCAGAACGTTGGCGACCTCGGCCACGCAGTCGACGCTGGCAAGCTCGGCGGCGGCAGCCTGGACGTCCTTCTCGAGCGCGCGGTGCGTCAGGAAGATGACCGAGCAGGCATCGCTAACGCCCGACTTGCCGTCCTCGACCTGGTTGATGAGCGAGATCGAGATGTTGTGCTTGGCAAAGATATCGACCGTCTCGGACAGGGCGCCCACGCGGTCGGCGACCTTCAGGCGCACATAGTACTTGGTCTGGAGCTCGTCCATGGGCTTAAAGGCGAGGTTGTGGCCATAGGGCTCAATCTCGGGCAGCGGAGCCACGCCGCGGCTGATCTGCTCGGAGAGCGACAGGATATCGCCCACGACGGCGCTTGCGGTGGGGAAGGAGCCTGCGCCGGCACCGTAGAACATAGTCTCGCCCACGGCGTCGCCTACCACGTAGACAGCGTTCATGGCGCCGTTGACCTTGGCAAGCATGTGGTCGGCGGGGATCAGCGTGGGATGCACGCGGACGTCGACACCGGCGTCGGTGTTGCGGGCGATACCGAGCAGCTTAATGGTGTAGCCGAGCTCGCGGGCCTGGGCGATGTCCTCGGCGCCGATGGTACGGATACCCTGCTGGTACACATCGTCGGTGGTAACGCGGGTGCCAAAGCCGATGGAGGCGAGGATGGCCGTCTTGCTGGCGGCGTCGAAGCCGTCGACGTCGGCGGACGGGTCGGCCTCGGCATAGCCCTTGGCCTGCGCGTCGGCAAGCACGTCGGCGTAATCGGCGCCCTCGGCGTCCATGCGCGACAGGATATAGTTGGTGGTACCGTTGAGAATGCCGGCGATGGTCAGGATCTTGTTGCCCACCAGGTCGTGCTCGAGCGTGCTCACGATGGGGATGCCGCCGCCGCAGCTGGCCTCGCACTTAATCTGCACGCCGCACGCGCGCGCCTTCTCGGCAAGCGTCTCGACGTGACGGCCCAGCAGGGCCTTGTTGGCAGAGACGACGTGCTTGCCGTGCTCAAAGGCAGTGGTGAAGATTTCGGTTGCGGGATGCTCGCCACCGATCAGCTCGACGACGATGTCGACGGCGGGGTCGGTGACGACATCGTGCCAGTCGCTCGTAAAGGCCTCGCGCTCAATGCCTGCCGCCTCGGCCTGCTCCCAGGCAAGCGCGCAGGCGCGGGTCAGCTTAAGGTCGATGCCGTAGGCGGCAAGGTACTCATCGTGGTGGCTCTTGATCAGACGGGCCACGCCGCCGCCGACGGTTCCCAGACCGATGAGGCCGACGTTCACGGTGCGCAGGGGTTCGCTCATAGATAGCTCCTTCGTGCATCTTATGGATGGATTAACCGCTTAAAGGTTGAGTGCATTCTAGCGTGAAGTGCGGGCGCGTGCTTGCCTGGCAGCGGGAGCAGCATAAAACGCCACCCCCGAAACGCTGCGGAAACATTGGAAACACGCTCGCTACAAACGAACTTCCGTAACAAACTGTCAACGTTTGCACCATAAGGTTTGCCCTGTACCGCAAGACGGCCGCACCACGGCCAGCGAAAAGGGGGACACCATGTTTAGCATCAACAACGTACTTAACCGCAGGAGTTTATTGGCTGGCGCTGCGGCGCTCGGTAGCACCGCAGCACTCGCTGGTTGCTCGTCGGGTGGCTCGGACGGCGGCTCCGCCGATGACGGCAAGACCTTCAAGATCGGTGTCATCGGCCCTTTGACCGGCGCCGCGGCAACCTATGGTGTCTCGGCCGAGAAGGGTGCCAAGCTCGCCGCCAAGGATTTCTCGACCAAGGACCTCAAGCTCTCGCTTAAGTCCGAGGATGACGTCGCTGACGGCGAGAAGGCCATCAACGCCTTCAATACCCTGTGCGACTGGGGCATGCAGGCTCTCGTCGGCCCCGTCACGACTGGTGCCGCCGTTGCCGTCTCGGGCGAGATTGCCGACGACATGCTCATGGTCACGCCCTCGGCCTCGTCTCTCGATGTCACCAAGGATAAGACCACGGTCTTTCAGGTTTGCTTCACCGATCCCACTATGGGCGCCAGCGCCGCGAAGTTCTTGGCCGAGAAGTACGCGGACGCCAAGATCGCCTTGTTTTACAACTCCGGCGATACGTACAGCTCGGGTGTTGCCGATGCCTTTGCCGAGCAGGCCAAGGAGTCCAAACTTGATATCGTCGATACCGAGACCTTTAAGGACGATTCCTCCACGAGCTTTACCAACCAGCTCACCAAGGCCAAGGAGGCCGGCGCCACGCTCATCTTTGCGCCGATCTACTACACGCCGGCGTCCGTTTTGCTCAAGAACGCCAAGGACATGGGCTACGACATGACGCTCATGGGTACCGACGGCATGGACGGCCTGCTCTCTGTGGAGGGCTTCGATACCTCTCTTGCCGAGGGCGTACTGCTCATGACCCCGTTTTCGGCTGACGATGAGAAGAATGCCGACTTCGTCAAGGCCTATAAGGATGCCTACGACGAGACGCCCAACCAGTTTGCCGCCGACGCTTACGATTGCGTCCACGCCATCGCCGAGGCTATCGATAGGGCGGGGATTGACATTTCGGCCGACGGTGCCGACATTGCCGGCGACCTTGCCAAGGCCATGCGCAAGATCAAGATCGAGGGCCTGACAGGCGAGCTGACGTGGAATGACGAGGGCCAGGTCGAAAAGCCCGCCACAGCCTATGTGATCCAGGACGGCAAGTACATCGCCGCCTAAGTGCGCATAAAGCGCGACCGGTGAGGCCGTTTTATTCAGGGCAGGGACGCCTGTAACAGAACGGAAACATTACTTTCACACAATAAAGTGGCATTACTGCATAAAGTAATAGAAATACGCAGAACTATGGATAAATGAACAAATCCAAAGAAAAGTTGAAATAATCGCCACTTTCCTTAACTAAAGCGTCTAGTATTTTGCGAACGCCGAACACGGCGAAGGATGGCCTGTCGGGTAACCGAAACCCGACGAGATTTGAGAGGAGAGCCGCATGTCGAGCCTCACCGGTAAGTCATTGAACCCTGTTATGAATCGCAGGAGCGTTATCGCGAGCGCAGCAGGTCTGGGGGCGATGTCCATTCTAGCTGGTTGCTCCTCCAACGGCGGCGACAGCGGTTCCGCTTCGAGCGACGCTTCGTTTAAGATCGGTACCATCGGCCCGCTGACCGGCGCCAACGCGTCCTACGGCAAGTCCGTTACCCAGGGTGTCGAGCTTGGCTGTAAGGATTTCTCGACCAAAGAGCTGCCGCTTGCCAGCAAGGCCGAAGATGACCAGGCCGACGGCGAGAAGGCCGTCAACGCCTTCAACACCCTGCTCGACTGGGGCATGCAGGCCCTCGTCGGTCCGACCACCACGGGTGCGTCGGTTGCCGTTGCCGCAGAGTGTGGCAACGACACCAAGTCGTTCATGATCACCCCGTCCGCGTCCTCCGAGGACGTCACCGACGGCAAGGATTGCGTCTTCCAG
>CALJNY010000168.1 GCA_937981515.1 uncultured Collinsella sp.
CAGGCCGACCCACGCCGCGAACGAGCGGGCGTTCGACTGGATAGAAAAACGCCCGTCGGCGGTGGTGCCGGCGGGCGCTGCTGTGCGATATGTTGCGTTGTGGGCTTAGTGCCTCATAAAGTGGTACTCGATCACATTGCTGTAGGGGTGACCCGGGCCCACAATGCCCTGCGGGAACAGCGGCTGGTGCGGCGTGTCGGGGTACATCTCTGCCTCGAGGGCAAAGCCGGCGCCCCAGCCATAGTTGGCATCGTCCTTGGCGTGCTCGTCGCCCAGCCAGTTGCCGGTGTAGAGCTGCACGCCCGGTGCGGTGGTGTAGTAGTCCAGCTCGCGACCGGTCCACATTTCCTCGACGCGCATCGCGCGGCGCAGATTACGGCCGTACTGATAGCCATCGATGCACAGGCAGTGGTCGTAGCCACGTGCCTGCTTAATCTGCGGGTCGTCGGCTTCCATGCCGGGAGCGACGGGGCGCAGCTCACGGAAGTCAAACGGCGTGCCCTCGACCGGAGCAATCTCGCCGGTGGGGATATTCTGCTCGTTAATGGGCAGGTAGTGGGCAGCGTTAGCGACAAAGAAGTGCTCGCAGTCCATGCCGGCGTTATGACCGGCAAGGTTAAAGTACGTGTGGTTGGTCATGGACACGTACGTGGCGCGGTCGCTCTCGCAGCCATATTCGATGCGAAAGAAGCCGGTGCGCGTCACGGTAAACACGGCCGTAAAGGTGCGGTTGCCGGGGAGACCCAGCTCGCCATCCTCAAGCGAGGTGGTCATGCGAACGGCGTTGTGAGTCTCGTCGAGTTCAACGTCCCACACGCGTTTATGCAGGCCGTGCTCAAGGTCGCTGTGCAGGTTGTTGGCGCCTTCGTTGGCCGGCATATGCCAGTCCGTGCCAGCGATAGTGATCGTGGCACCTGCAGTGCGGTTGGCCACGGGGCCGATGGTCGCGCCAAAGCAGGCGGGGTTGTCAAAGTAATCCTCGAGCTTATCGAAGCCCAGCACCACATCGCGCACGTTGCCGGGAATGTCTGGCACGTCGATGCCCAACACGGTAGCGCCATAGTCCATAATGCGAACGCAGATCTCGGGCCCGTTGAGGGTGTAACGATGAACGGGGGTACCGCACGGCGCGGTGCCGAAAAGCTCGGAAGTGATCATTTGGTTCCTAACATCGAGGTATTCCGACAAACTGTAGCGCGAACACGCGAGATTATCACTACACCCCACTAAAGCAGGGGGTATTTTTCTCAAAAAAGTGATGATTGGAGCTGTGCGGGCGTTCATTTCTGACGCGCGCGAGTCTGATATAATTTGTTCGTTATTGTTTGAATTGACGTGAGCGTGGAACAGCGAGGACTCATCGTGATTAAAGCGGAGCGACAGGATAAGGTTCGGCAGCTGCTCGAGGAACAGGGAACGGTCTCGGTCAAGGAGATTTCGGATGCGTTAGGTGTCTCGGATATGACGATCCGCCGCGATCTTGAGGAGCTTGCAAGCCTGGGCGAGATCGAGCGCGTGCACGGCGGAGCCCGTAGTGCGCAGAGTCGTCCGCACGCTATGTTGCGCCATGAGTATTCGCATAGCGAAAAGCGCACCAAGCATGCCGAGGAAAAGCTGCAGATTGCGCGCCGTGCTGTGGAGCTTATCGAGGAAGGCTCGACCATCTTTTTGGGCACGGGCACTACGGTGGAGCAGATGGCCTCGATGCTGCCGGCGTGCCGCCTACGCATCGTGACTAATTCGCTTTCGGTGTTTAATCTGCTCGAGGCGCGCGAAGACTGCGACCTGTGTCTCGTGGGCGGTATGTACCGTCGCCGCACTGCCGCCTTTGTGGGCCCCACGGCCGAGGACACCTTGCGCGCACTGGGGATCGACGCAGCCTTTATCGGCGCAAACGGCATTCTGGACGGCGACGTGTCTACGTCTAACATGGAAGAGGGCCGCATCCAGCAACTCGCCTTTAGCAAGGCCGATTCACGCTACCTCATCGCCGACTCCAGCAAGATCGGCAAGCGCGACTTCTACACCTTCTGCCGCCTGGACAGTTTGGACGCCGTGGTGTGCGAGCCGGGTATCGTCGCCGAGGACCGCACTGCCATCGAGGAGCACACGCAGGTCATTTGCTAGCTAGCGCTACGGGATTGCCAACAGGCGATGCGGGAGGACTTTTACCTCCTGTCATTGTGGAAACCAGCGCGTCAGCCCTACGCGATATGACGCGCAAATGAGGATTCCACTATCAAATCGTCTCAATCTGTAACATCTAGACGTCCAAAACCGGTCTTAGTGTTACAGATTGAGACAATTCGGTGGGGTCTACCTTGTTTGTCTCGATCTGTAACGGTTAGGACTTAAAAACTCGGCTACGTGTTACAGATCGAGACAAAAGAAAAAGAACATTAGGACTTGAAAATAAAGTTTTGATAAGGGACCCGCCCAGTTAAGACGGTGCGGCAGACAATTGAGATTAGTTTGCCTCCGGAGTCGTAAGCATAATGAGTCAGTTCGATGACCGGAAGTTTTGCAACACCATAATTGCTGGCTTCGGAATCGCTAAGCTGACGTGCTCTATAGCTTTCCCTAACAGATTGGATAGACTTGGACAAGTCGTCCATGATTCTGCTAAATGCCTGAAAATCTAACTGGTTATTCGGAACGCGCGACTTTGAAATGAAGAACGTATCAGCGCCTATGAAGCTGCCTTCAAGTTCGTAGGTCAATTCAAGACGCTGAATTTCATCGCGACTTTGACATCCAAATTGTTGGAGCATCATTACAGAAATTGGACGACCTGATGTGAGGCCGCCGAAATGTTTGGTGATGGCATCCGGATCAACGCCATCGCAATGGCTTGCAAAGTCAAAGTCTAAAAGTGAATTGAGCTCGCTAACGCGTTTCGGTGCAACAAACGATCCCTTACCTTGGATTCGATAGATACTTCCACGACGCTCCAGCTCACTCATGGCAAGTCGGACGGTTGTTCTGCTTACGGCGTATTCGTCGCAGAGTTCCATTTCTGTTGGAAGTTTATCGTCTGCTTGATATTCATCGACGATCTGCTTGAGCAGCGCGTCGGTGAGCTGTAAATAGAGTGGCCGTTTTTCGTGTGTATCGAGCATTAGAGCCTCAGTTTGCATGTTGGTTATACCTGATGGTTGCCTCAGTCGGGATGTAACGTGGGCAAGGTAACCTTAACGTATCACAGAGCGGCTCAGCATGATAATCTGATGCCTGTATCCACGAAGGGCTTGTCCGAGCGTGAAGATATTCTGGGGCAGGCAAATACCGTTCATGGAGTCCCCGATATGTTGGAGGTCAGCGCCGGCTGCTTTTGCTGCAAGGCCTATTTTCTTAATGGTCTCGCTGTCGCAAGAGTCTTGACTCGTCCCGTTCGCCGCCATGACGAGAACCTTCTCTTCAATTGACTTGCCTACGTTGTAGGATCGTACAAAGTCTACGATGGCGCGCAGGTCTGCTTCTTGGAAGCAGGGGAAGGTGTAGGGGGCTGGCACCAGAAGGATATCGACACCGAGGTCAACAAACTCGCGCGCTATTTCGAGCGTCATGACAGGTTCCGCAACGCCTGCTCCATGCATTTTTCCGGCTATGATCAGGCCATTGAAATGCTCTTTTGAGAGTTTGATTGAATGGGCGATCGCATCGTTGGAGACGCCAGTTCCAGGGTTGCCCGTCAGGCAGATAAAATCAAATCCGAGTTCGTTAGCCTTTTCTAAGGTCTTGGGAGAGACGCGACGACCCATGGGGATTTCCGTACGGGATTCAGACATCTCTGCCTCGTTATCAACTGGCTCCAGATTGACGCCAATCGGCCTTCCGCATGCTCGCTTCACCCAAGTGACCGGGTTTTCATTGAGATCATCTGGAATACCGGCAATAACTGGATCGAACACATCGAACGCGTTAAACAGAAGCAGGTCGGCACCTGCGGCACGTTCGATTTCTGCATTAGTAACGCCGCTGAGAAATTGGGAAGAGGGTACGTTTTCCGCCATGATGGTACGTCCCTCGGAGGCCAGAATTGCCTGCTTTAGATCCATGGGTGACGTGGCGGCAAAATCGGATGCGGACATGTTCAGTAATCGTTTGGGCATTGTTACTTCCTTTGACTAGAACGACAGGCTTGTGACATCGTCACTAATATTGTTACAACAATATATTAAATATGTTATATCCAATCGGTGAACGGTTGCAAACTTATTGTACTGCTCCGAAAAATAGCCTTTAGCTGGACAAATCTAAAATTACGCAACTGCCGTTCACCGAATAAGTATTTGAATTCTTGACATATCGACAAAGCGGAAAAAGAATTGGTTATGACAAATCGCGCAAATGATATTACATTTCGCACGAGAACGTATTCATTTACATACGTGGATACAAACTGGGACGACGACGGTTGAGTCCGGATAAATCGTTGTGTGCCCGGGAAACATGAAAGGATGTCTTATGGACGCTATCGTCAAATTCCTTGAAAAACACCAGGCCCTCTTCGACAAAATCTCAAGGAACATATATCTGGTGGCGATTAAGGATGGCTTTCTCTCGAATATGCCAATTGTGCTGTTCTCGAGTCTGTTCCTTCTTCTTTCGACGCTCCCTGCCTATGTAGGCATCGCGCTTCCGTCTGAGGTGCTGGATTTCTTCAATAAAATCTATGCATATACCATGGGACTTCTTGGCATTATGGTGGCCGGCACCACGGCGAGCTCACTTGCCAAGTCGATGAACCGCCGCATGCCTTCGGGCAAATCTCTCAACCCCACCTCGTGCATGGTTTGTGCCATGTGCGGCATGTTCTTGCTATCGGTGACGAACGATGTTGTCTCGATTGGCGGAGCAGATACGTCTGTTTTTGAAACCGGCTACATGGGAACCAAGGGTTTTATCGCTGCGTTCGTATCCGCATTCTTGACCGTTAATATCTATAAGGTGTGCATTAGCCATAATGTGACGATCAAGCTCCCCAAAGAGGTCCCTGGCTCTATTGCGCAGAGTTTTCGCGATATCTTTGCGTTTGGGTTTTCGATCCTTGCGTGCGCTTTTATCGATCTTGCGAGCCGTAAGCTGCTTGCTGTGCCGTTCGCCAATTTGGTATCCGCTCTTATCTCGCCGCTGTTCTCCGCGGTCGACACCTATCCTGGCATGGCGCTTATCGAGGGCGCGGTCGCACTTTTCCAATTTATGGGCATTCACGGTGCCTCGGTTGTCATGACTCCGATCAATGCTGCGCTCTACGACAATACCGTTACCAATCTTGCGGTTTACCAAGCAGGTGGACACCCGTCAATTGCTCTCGCGCTGGACTTTACAAACTTCATCGGCGGTCTGGGCGGTTCTGGCTGCACGTTCATCGTTCCTATTATCCTGATCATGTTTATGCGTTCCAAGCAGCTTAAAGCCATGGGCAAGGCATCGATTATCCCGGTGATTTTTGGAGTTAACGAGCCCGTTATCTTCGGTATGCCGATTGTTCTCAATCCCTATATGTTCGTGCCCTTCCTAGTGGCTCCTATGGTCAACGCCATTATCGGTAAATTTTTCATTGACGTCATTGGAATGAACGCCCCCATGTATACCATGCCGTGGGCGCTTCCCGGCCCAATCGGTGCATTCCTCACCACGGGTCTCGATCTGCGTTCTCTCGTATTGATGGCAGTGCTGTTGGTCGTCGACTTTGTGATTTACTATCCGTTCTGCAAGGCGTATGACCATCAGCTTTGTTTGGAAGAGTCTGCAAAGGAGACTGCAGGAACCTCGGATGCAGATGCTATTGCCGCACAGGAAAATGTCGCAAAAGCTCTCGAGGCGGTAAAGGACAAGGCGGAGCAGATCCGCGTGCTTGTGCTTTGCCAGGGTGCCGGCACTTCGACTCTCTTGGCAAATGCTCTTCGCGAAGGTGCCGCTGCTAAGGGTATCGATCTGGTTTCTCAGTCCGGTGCGTACGGAAGCCACTATGAGACGATGGATCAGTACAACGTGATTGTTCTGGCACCCCAGGCACGCATGTACTATGACGCTATGAAGGCCGATACCGATCGCCTTGGAATTAAACTGCTCACCACAAGGGGCAAGGAGTATATCGACCTTACCAACGATCCCGAAGGTGCAATTGACTGGATCGTTCAGGAGCTGGCCAAATAGTGGATGCACTCCGTCGTTGATTCGTCGGTGTATAGTACGGCCCTGCAGCTTATTGAGCTGCGGGGCCGTATTTCGTTGAGTATCTAATTGAGACAATGAGCGCAACCGTCGTGAGATCGCATTGGCGCTCTCTGATCGCCGACTCCAGCAGGATCGGTAGGCGATACTTCTGCCCCCTGCCGGCGCAGGGGTACCGCTTTAAAATGACGCGTAAATGACTTTGGGCAACAAGGATGAGGCTATTCTGGGATATGACTAGACTCCGTATTTCGTCTTTATGTCCCTTGAGAATGAATCGTAGTCTTCATAGAGCCCCTCTCTGCTTTCATCCTCGGCGTGGTTTACACGTTCAAGGAGCTTATCCTTTGGAGCCTCTTTTGTTATTGCGGCCTCGCCATCGGGTATTGTGGCTTGCAAGAATAGTTCTAGAGCATGGACGTCTTTGAGTATGTAGCCCGTCGAACGACCCGCTCCTGTTTTTTCGATTGCGCTGCAACTAACAAGCTGACCGAGGGTTCGTTTAACGGTTACCTCGCTGATATCGGGGCAGTTAGACCGGATGTCGGATTTCTTAATGACGCCGGGTCTCTGTTGAAATAGAACAGCGATGCGCGCCTGCTTCGACATGGGACGAGTGCTTGATTCAATTAAGGTACGCTGCTCGAGCTGTCGGTAGGCGGCCAGGGTTGTTCCGAGCATGAAACGGATAAAGGGTACTTCGGTGTTTTGATTTTCATTCCATCCAGTGGAGCTTGCAGCGAGGGCGTTGTAGTAAAGCGCTTTGTTGTCTTCAATAAGTCGTTCGATGCTGATGTAACGCGCAACGTCGTATCCAGTCTTTTCGAGCAGCAGCGTTGTAAGGAGCCGGCTCATCCTGCCATTGCCATCGTTGAAGGGATGAATGCTAACAAAATCGAAGATAAAGCGGAGCGATATAAGGAGGGGATCGCAAACTTGGCGAGATAAAGCATCGTTGAGGGATTGGCAAGCTTCTTTAACAAGTCCCGGGGTTGCTAGAGCCGAAGGGGGCCT
>CALJNY010000169.1 GCA_937981515.1 uncultured Collinsella sp.
GGAACGTGCCCGCACCAAACAGGAAGGACAGGTCGACATCGATATGGCCGCGACCACCGCAGCTCGGGCAGGTGTGGGCATGCTCTGACGAAACGGAGCCCGATCCGCCACAATGTCCACAGGTGTCAAAGCGGGTGTAGCGAACGGTCTTGTGGGCACCGCTCTTGGCCTCCTTGGCGTCGAGCTTGATATCGACGACCACGTTGGCGCCACTCTCGGGGTTGTAGGCCGCCTGGCCGCGACGGGGCTGGCCCCAGGCGCCCCCAAAGGGGAAACCGCCGTCAAAGGGATTGCCGTAACCGGCGCTGCCGGCATAGCCACCGCCATAAGGCGAAGCCGTCGGTGCACCGGCAAAGGGATTGCCCGACCGCATGGCGTCGTAACGCGCACGCTTCTGCTCGTCCGAGAGCACGGCGTAGGCCTCGGAAACCTCTTTAAACTTCTCCTCGGCATCCGGCTCTTTATTGACGTCCGGATGGAGCTTACGGGCCTTTTGCTGGAAAGCCTTTTGAATATCACGCGAGGTGGCGTCCTTGGAGACGCCCAAAATCTCGTAGTAATCTTTTTCGTTCATCGTCGCCATGCGCGGCAACCTCCTGCTCACAGCAGCGTATATATTGCGGTAATTCTACCCGAGCGGCCTAGGCTAGACCCCAAAACAGCTCGAACAGCATATTTCCATCGAGCCAGCCCAGGTGGGTCGGCGCTAAACGGGCGCGGGCGCGACCTGCGATAACGTCTTTTGAGGTGACGCGCCCCGCATGTCCTTCAACATGATCGGGCACCCAAGCGGCAAGACCCAATTCGAGCGCGCGTTCGCAGGCAGCTGCCAGCTCGTCTGCAGCAATCACGCTTGCCGAGTGAACCAACAGTTCGGGCCCAATGCCGCGCGTCATGCGGCAGGCGAGCATCAAATCCTCGGCCGCCGCCTCGCGATGCGACAGGTACTCGGCCTCAAACGCTGTCGCGCCATCGTCACGTTGCACCAGTCGCACGCGGTGCGCATCGCCACGAGCGGGAACGTCAGGAAACAGCCCGGCCAAGCGATCGAAATCCTCGGCATCGAGCATACCCGCGGCAGAACGACCCAAACCCAAATAGCCCTGCCCTGTCCAATAGGCAATGTTGTGGGCGCATTCATGCCCATCGAGCGCGTAGCTCGCCACCTCATACGGATGGTAGCCCGCCGAACTCAGCCGCTCGCGCGCAACGTCCATGCATGCGGCTTGGAAATCCTCATCGGGCTCGAGCGACTCGTCACGGCACGCCATGTGGTAAAGCGGCGTGCCCTCCTCGAGCGTGAGCGGATAGACCGACACATGGTACGGGGCCGCCGCAAGCACGCCATCGAGCGCGCTCTTCCAACTCGTTGCGGTCTGTCCGGGAAGTCCACACATAAGGTCGCACGACGCATCGAGCCCAACATCCTTCACCGTCGCGATAGCCTCAAGCGCCCGATCGGCATCGTGAATACGGCCGATGGTCGCAAGTTCGGTGTTATCGAGCGTTTGGACGCCTAGAGAGACGCGTGTGACACCAACCTCGGCAAGCGCAGTGGCAAGCTCGGAGGTCAGTGACTCGGGATTGGCCTCGCAGGTAAACTCAACGGGCTTGCACCACATGGAGATACGACGGGCAAGTTTCACCAGGCGCTCCCCTGCCAGCGACGGCGTGCCGCCGCCAACATAGACGGTGCGGACCTGCGCAAGCGCCCCGGCGTCTCCAAAGGCATCGAGGCGTGCATACAGCTGCTCAAAATAGGCATCGAGCGCAGCATCCAGGTCGCACGGAGCGAAACTGCGCGAGTCAAAGTCGCAATAGCGGCATTTTTGAGCGCAAAACGGCACGTGCACATACAGCGCGGTAACGGCCACCCTTAAGCCTCCAGCGGATGAGCGGGCACCGACTCACCGGCGGCAAGCGCGGCCTCGCAGGCCACCACGTCGCGCTCGATATCATCGACCAGCGCCATAAACTCCTCGTACGTGGAGCAACGCACCACCTGAGCGCGCCAGGCAGCGACATGGGGCATGCCCTTTAAGTACCAGCTTGCATACGTACGGGCGCGCGACATAAGCGGCAGAAGCTCGTGCGTCAATGTCAGGTGCTCACGCAGGGCCTCCAGGCGCTCGACCGAGGAGCGAGAAGGAACCGGCGTGCCGTCGAGTGCAAGGGCTCGGGCATCGCCGAACACCCACGGATTGCCGTAGATGCCGCGCGCGATAAACACGGCGCTGGCGCCGGAGCTGCGCAGACGCTCCGCCGCGTCCTCGGCCGAGAACACATCGCCCGAACCAATCACGGGAATCTCGACAGCGTCGGCAACCTCATCGACGACAGACCAATCGGCCTGGCCCGTATAGAGCTGCGTGGCGCAGCGACCATGTACCGCCACCGCGGCGGCCCCTGCCCCCTCGAGCATCTGGGCAAACGTCGCGGCATTGCGGTCTTCGGCGTAAAAGCCCTTGCGGATTTTTACGGTCACGGGAACATGAGCCGCACCCACCGCTGCCTCGACAATCTTCTCGGCCAGGTCGGGCGTGCGCATAAGCGCCGAGCCCTCGCCCTTGGTAACGACCTTGCGAGCCGGACAGGCCATGTTGATATCAATCAATGACAGGCGATCGCCCACGCGTTCCTCGACGGCAGCGACGACACTCGCAAACTGATCGGGCTTGGAACCAAAGAGCTGCACGCAGATCTGCTGCTCCTCGTCGGCCGGCAACACCAGGCGCCACGTCTTGTTGCTGGCATAGGCAAGGCCCGCCACGCTCACCATCTCGCTATAGGCAAGATGGGCACCGCGACGGCGGCACATGATGCGATAGGCGGGGTCGGTTACGCCCGCCATGGGAGCCATAAGGAACGGCTGCTCGGCATAGAAGCCCAGCAGCCGCTTGCTGTATTCAGAAAGCGCCATGGACCTACTCGTCCACCTTGAGAATCGCCATAAAGGCCTCCTGCGGAACCTCGACCGAGCCGATGGCCTTCATGCGCTTCTTGCCCTCTTTCTGCTTCTCGAGCAGCTTGCGCTTTCGCGAGATATCACCGCCGTAGCACTTGGCAAGCACGTCCTTGCGGCGTGCCTTAACGGTGGAGCGGGCGATGATCTTGTTGCCGATGGCGCCCTGGATAGGTACCTCGAACAGCTGTCGTGGGATGATCTCCTTGAGCTTATCGCACAGGCCGCGGGCCAGGCCATAGGCCTTGTCCTTGTGCACGATAAACGAAAGCGCGTCCACCTCGTCGCCCGAAAGCAGGATGTCGAGCTTGACGAGCTCGGAGGGGCGATATTCGTTGAACTCGTAGTCGAGCGAAGCGTAACCCTTGGTGCGGCTCTTGAGTTGATCGAAGAAGTCCAAGATGAGCTCGGCGAGCGGCATATCAAAGCGCATCTCGACCGATTTGCTCGTCAGGTGGATCATATCGGTCGTGACGCCACGGTGCTCGATAGCGAGCTGCATGACGGCACCCGTATACTCGGGTGGGCAGATGATCTTTGCCTTGAGGTAGGGCTCCTCGATACGCTCGATACGCGTGGCCTCGGGCAGATCCTGCGGACTGCGGACATCGACCATCTCGCCGTCAGTCTTGTACACGTGGTAGTCGACCGAGGGGCTCGTGGCGATCAGGTCCAGATTGAACTCGCGCTCCAGACGCTCCTTGACGACCTCCATGTGAAGCAGGCCCAGGAAGCCCACGCGGAAGCCAAAGCCCAGTGCCACCGACGTCTCAGGCTCCCACACCAACGACGGATCGTTGACGTGCAGCTTATCGAGCGCGTCGCGCAGGTTCTCGTAGTCCTTGTTGTCGATGGGAAACAGGCCCGTGTAGACCATGGGCTTGGCCTCGCGGTAGCCCGGCAGCGGCTCGGGGCAGGGGTTCGAAGCCCACGTAAGGGTATCGCCCACGCGCACGGCCTCGGGGTCCTTCAGACCCGTGACCACATAGCCGACCTCGCCGACGGTCAGAGCATCGACCGGCGTCTCGGCAGGGCGCTTGACGCCCACGCCGTCGACCAAGAAGTCGCCCTTGGCCTGCATCATGCGCAGGGTATCGCCCTTTTTTATGGAACCGTCAAAGACGCGCACCGTGGCGACGACGCCGCGGTACTCATCGAAGTACGAATCCAGAATAAGTGCCTTGAGAGGGCCATTTGCATCGCCCTTGGGAGGCGAGATCAAAAAGACGATGGACTCAAGCAGATCGTGGATGCCCTCGCCGGTCTTGCCCGACACGCACACGGCATCGTCGGCGGGAATGGCCAGATCGTCTTCAATCTCGGTCTTAACCTCGTCGGGGTGCGCCGAGGGAAGGTCGATCTTGTTGATAGCCGGAACAATGTCCAAGTTAGCGTTCATGGCGAGCGTCGCGTTGGAAACAGTCTGCGCCTCGACGCCCTGAGTGGCGTCCACGACGAGCACCGCGCCCTCGCAGGCGGCAAGCGAACGCGAGACCTCGTAGGTGAAGTCCACGTGGCCCGGCGTATCGATCAGGTTGAACTGATACGTCTCGCCGTCGTCGGCGTCGTAGGACACGCGGACGGCATTGGACTTGATCGTGATGCCGCGCTCGCGCTCGATATCCATCGTGTCAAGCAGCTGCGACTCCATGTCGCGCTCATCGACGGTATGGGTGAGCTCGAGGATGCGGTCACTGATCGTGGACTTGCCATGGTCGATATGCGCAACGATCGAGAAGTTGCGGATGTGGGAAATGTCAATTGAAGTATTCATGCGGACTATCTTACCCGAGCGGTACAAAAAATGGAGCCTGTTCCATAAAACAGGCTCCATTTATGCGCGTAATCTGTGTGGTGTGAAATTTACAACTTAAGCGTTGATGCTGTTCACGAGCTTGGCAAGACCGGACTTGCGGTTAGCAGCCTGGTTCTTGTGGATGACATGCTTAGCGGCAGCCATGTCGAGACGCTTGGTGACGGTCTTGAGGGCAGCCTGGGCCTTCTCGGCGTCGCCCTCGGCGACGGCGGACTGGACGTGCTTGGTCAGCGTCTTGAGCTCGGACTTGACAGCCTTGTTACGCATGCGAGCTGCCTCATTGGTGCGGATACGCTTCTTCTGAGACTTGATGTTTGCCACTTCTGGAGTTCCTTTCGAGTTCCTTGCAAAAAATGTATGACACCTCTGAGACACGGTGAGGTCATGCAAGCGCCTACTATAGCACGCTCCCCCTCAAAGGGATAGAACGAATTTGTCAAATAGGCAGGTATCATCACGATTTTCTCAAGATGTTCGTAATCCAGAGCAAAAGCGCGGTCTGTGAATCAGCCGAACCCTTGAGCGCAAGCTCAACATCGACGGCACCCTCGAGCGCGGCAACGAGCTCGGTCATCGAAAAACAACGTGCCCAGGTAAGGTGATTCTTGACCTGCCAGGCCTGAAGCTTGAGCGTCGCGGCAAGCTCACGCCCCTGCCCGCGCCCATCGAGCGCCTTGGCGACGATCAGCTCGCGGATGCGACCGCATAGCAGCGTGTAGGTCCACACGTAGCTCTTGGGGGGCAGAAGCTTAAAGAGCTCGAGCGAACGCCGCATATCGCGAGCCGAGACGGCATTGAGGAAGTCCCAGGGTTGAACCTCGGCCGTGCGCACGATCCAACGCTCCACGTCGGCAAGCTCAATCTGGGGCGCCTCGACCATCTGGGCGAGCTTTGCCAGGTCGTTATCGAGCATGCGCGTGTTTTCGCCCGAACGCGAGACGAGCTCCTCGGCAGCAGCCGTCGAGATGGACTTACCGTGCTGCGTCGCCATCTGCTGAACGCGACGCGGCAGTTCCCAGCGCTTGGTACCCGAGCAATCGACGACAGCCTTCTTGTCAATCTTGGCGATTGCCTTATACAGGCGCGTATTCTTGGCAAGTGAGTCGGCGATAAAGAGACAGACCGTCGTGGGGCTGGGACTTGCGAGGTACTCGACGAGCGGTTCCGAGACCGCCTTGGCAAGTTTTGAGCAGCCGTCGAGGATCACCAGGCGAAACTCGCTACCCATGGGAAAGGTATTGAGCGAGCCGATGATCGATTCGATATCGGGATCTTTCGTCATGTCGCGTTCATCGAGGTTGAACTCAACCATACCCGACTTTTCCAAGCGAGCTTTCATACGCGAGACGGCGTGGTCGCGCTTGACCCCATCGGTACCGACGATCAGATATGCCGGCAGCAGACCGGTTTCGGACATTGCGCTCCCCTCTCGCAGACTCTCGAATTCGTACCGTGCCATTTTAGCCCAGGGTCCCACCGCGCGCCAACGATGTCACCACGGCCGCTGGCATCGCATCGCAAAGCCCTTCGCGGTCGGCTTGATGGTGATATCACCGTGTTCGATGGTGCAAGCGAATGCACCACCCGCTTCCTTAACGGCATCGATGCAGGCATTCGACGGATGGCCGTAACGATTCCCCTCGCCGGCGCTCGCGATAGAGAGCTCGGGCTTAAGCGTTTCCAGCAGGTCTAGGTCGACAGAAACCTTTGAGCCGTGATGTCCCAGCTTGAGCACATCGATATCCCCCACCTCCTGTACAAACTCGCGTTCCTGATCGAGCTCGGCATCGCCGGTGAGGAGCACGCGCAGGCTCTTGCCTTCCTGAGCATAGGAGAGCAGCAAGACAAGCGAGTCTTCATTGCCCTCGCCATCCACCGTGTCAAACGGCCACATCACACGAGCCCGAAATGCGCCGATATCGATCGCACCCCCGCGAGCCACCTGCCGGTACGTTACGCCCGGGCGATTTAGGACCTCAGCGGGCGCATCCTCCAGCGCATTAGCCGCGACCGCAATGGTTCCAACTGAAAACTGATCAAGCACATCGGGAAGGCCACCCCAATGGTCTTCGTCCCAATGCGTCACGAAGACGGCGTCGATATGGTGAACGTTATTGCGAACCAACGCTGACACCACGCGCTCGTCGAGCCCGCAGTCGACGAGCACCACGGTGCTACCCTGACGAACCAGAATCGCATCGGCCTGCCCCACATCGAGCACCGTTACCGAAGGCGGCGCACATCGATCCCAATAGACATACGGAATACCCGCTGCAACTACCAAACACAGCAGCCCCGCCGCCATGGGGCGTGCGCGGGGACGTGGCCACCAGACCAAGAGGACCGCCAGCGCGAACGGCACCACGTATACCCAGACCGTATCGGGCGGCACGCTCACGGACGCGCCCGGAACAGCAGCAAAAAGCTGCTCGAAGAACAGCGCGCAACGAGCGACAATCATGGGTACCACGAGCGCCACGCGACTCAACAGCGGCACAAGCGAGCAGGGCACCAGCACGACCGACGATGCGAGCAGCACGCTTATCACCGGACCGATCACGGCGTTTGCGAGCGGGGCAATGAGCGAAAACGTCCCAAATGTAGGAATGGTAACGGGAAGAGTCGCCAGCTGCGAGCACAGTGTGACGGACAAAATACTGGCAACCCCCGAGGGCACGCCCAGCTCAACCAAGGCGTAGGTGGCGTAGGGGCAAAAACAAAGGATGGCAAATACGCTGACGCACGAAAGCTGAAAACCCATCTCAAACAATACCGTCGGACGCAGCAACACAAAGATTGCCATGGTCACAAACAGAGCCGAGAGGCCATGCCGACGACGTCCGGCGCCGTTGGCGACAAGCGTCGCCGCCACCATACAGCACGCGCGCACGGCCTTAG
>CALJNY010000170.1 GCA_937981515.1 uncultured Collinsella sp.
GATCTCCTTCTGGATGTGCGGAACGAGCTCGGGCTTGATCTCGATGCCCAGGGCGCCACGGGCGACCATGATGCCGTCGGAAGCCTCGAGAATCTCGTCGAAGTTCTCGACGCCCAGGGCGCACTCGATCTTCGGGAAGATCGTCACGTGCTCGCCACCGTTCTCGCGGCAAAGCTTGCGGATGCCGCGGACGGACTCGCCGTCACGGATGAAGGAAGCGGCGATGTAGTCGATGTTCTCGGTCAGGCCAAAGAGGATGTCCTGACGATCGCGCTCGGTGATAGCGGGCAGCGAGATGTTGACGTTGGGCATGTTGACGCCCTTGCGCTCGCCGATCAGGCCGTCGTTCTTAACGACGCAGGTCATATCCTGGCCGTCGACGGACTCGACCTCGAGGGCAACCAGGCCGTCATCGATCAGGATGAGGGAGCCCTTCTCGACCTCGGAGGGCAGAGCCAGGTAGTCGAGGGAGATGTGCTCAGCGGTGCCGTGGAAATCCTCGGTCGTGGGCTGAGCAGTAACGACGATCTTGTCGCCGGTCTTGACGGCAACCTTCTTGCCGTCGACCAGAAGGCCGGTGCGGACCTCGGGGCCCTTGGTGTCGAGCAGGATGCCGACGGGCATACCGAGCTCCTTGGAAATACGACGGACGCGCTCGATGCGACCGTGGTGCTCGTCGTAGGATCCGTGCGAGAAGTTAAAACGGGCGACGTTCATGCCCGCCTTGATCATCTCGCGGATGGTCTCGTCGCTATCGCAGGCGGGACCCATGGTGCATACAATCTTGGTGCGCTTGTACATTCAGACCTCCATCTGACATCGTCTTGCGCTGATAGATAAACCATAAGAAATAAAACTGAGATGATTATAACGAAATGCCGACCGAATACCCCAAAAAATCGACCGTATGCCGAATTAGAAGTTCTTTTTTTGCGGTAAAAACGGTATATGAAAAATCTTTACCAACCGTTCTGACCGCTGCTATCTGGGCGATATTTCAGTTTGACGATGCGCCGAAGAAAAAACGTTTTATCAATGTTGAGCATCACACGGTCTGCATCGTTGCACTCGAGCCGTGTTTCCAATTGGAATGTTTTGGCTAGACGCGCCGCTTTGGGGTACCATAGCCCCACTATCAACTGCCGCTCAGCACGGCAGCCTTGATGAGCCCTTGCCCTTCTCCTGGGAATTATGATCGGGCATCAATCTGCTGAGTGGCCCGAATCCCAGGAGGGGACTCTATATGCAAAAGGAATACCTGTCCGCTGCGGCGGAGGTACTCAGCGACCAAGGTGTCGATGAGAACCTCGGCCTGAGCAACGACGAGGCGTCGTCGCGCCTCGCCAAGACAGGCCCTAACAAGCTCGAGGAAGCCGAGAAGACGCCGTTGTGGAAGCGCTTCTTTGAGCAGATGACCGATCCCATGGTCATCATGCTGATCGTTGCCGCCGTCATCAGTGCACTCACGGGCATGGTCAAGGGCGAGGCGGACTTTGCCGATGTCGCCATCATCATGTTCGTCGTTATCGTCAACTCGGTGCTGGGCGTGGTCCAGGAGGCTAAAAGCGAGGAGGCCCTCGAAGCCCTGCAAGAGATGAGCGCGGCGCAGTCCAAGGTGCTGCGCGACGGCAAGCTCGTGCACCTGCCGAGCGCCGAGCTCGTGCCCGGTGACGTGATCATGCTCGAGGCGGGCGACTCCGTCCCGGCCGACTGCCGCGTGCTCGAGAGCGCCACGATGAAGATCGAAGAGGCTGCACTCACCGGCGAGTCCGTGCCTGTCGAGAAGCATGCCAACGTGATTGAGCTCGCCGCCGGCACCGACGACGTGCCGCTCGGCGACCGCAAGAACATGTGCTACATGGGCTCCACCGTGGTGTACGGCCGTGGCCGCGCCGTCGTGGTCGGCACCGGCATGAACACCGAGATGGGCAAGATCGCCGGTGCCCTGGCCGAGGCCAAGGAAGAGCTCACGCCGCTGCAGGTGAAGCTTGCCGAGCTCAGCCGCATCCTCACCATCATGGTTATCGTCATCTGCGTCGTCATCTTTGGTGTCGACATCATCCGCCACGGCGTGGGCAACGTTCTCACCGATCCGACCGCCCTGCTCGACACCTTTATGGTCGCTGTCTCGCTCGCCGTCGCTGCCATCCCCGAGGGCCTGGTCGCCGTCGTGACCATCGTGCTGTCGCTTGGCGTGACCAAGATGGCCAAGCGCCAGGCAATCATCCGCAAGCTCTCTGCCGTCGAGACTCTCGGCTGCACGCAGACCATCTGCTCCGACAAGACCGGTACCCTTACCCAAAACAAGATGACCGTCGTCAAGCACGAGCTCGCCGCGCCTAAGGAGAAGTTCCTGGCCGGCATGGCTCTGTGCTCCGATGCCCAGTGGGACGAGGAGCTGGGCGAGGCCGTGGGCGAGCCGACTGAGTGCGCGCTCGTCAACGACGCCGGCAAGGCGGGCCTCACTGGCCTGACTGCCGAGCACCCGCGCGTGGGCGAGGCCCCGTTCGACTCGGGCCGTAAGATGATGTCCGTGGTCGTCGAGACCCTGGACGGCGAGTATGAGCAGTACACCAAGGGCGCGCCCGACGTGGTGATCGGCCTGTGCACCCATATCTACGACGGCGACAAGGTCGTTCCGCTGACCGAGGAGCGTCGCGCCGAGCTCGTGGCCGCCAACAAGGCCATGGCCGACGAGGCCCTGCGCGTGCTGGCGCTGGCAAGCCGCACCTACACCGAGGTCCCGAGCGACTGCAGCCCCGCTGCGCTCGAGCACGACCTGGTCTTCTGCGGCCTGTCCGGCATGATTGACCCGGTCCGCCCCGAGGTCGCCGACGCCATCCGCGAGGCCCACGATGCCGGTATTCGCACCGTCATGATCACGGGCGACCACATCGACACCGCCGTGGCCATCGCCAAGCAGCTGGGCATCGTCACCGATCGCAACCATGCCATCACCGGTGCCGACCTCGATCGCATGAGCGACGAGGAACTCGACGCGCACATCGAGGACTACGGCGTGTACGCCCGCGTCCAACCCGAGCACAAGACACGCATCGTCGAGGCTTGGAAGTCGCGCGACCAGATCGTGGCCATGACGGGCGACGGCGTCAACGACGCCCCGTCCATCAAGCGCGCCGACATCGGCGTGGGCATGGGCATTACTGGTACCGACGTCACCAAGAACGTCGCCGACATGGTGCTCGCCGACGACAATTTCGCCACCATCATCGGTGCCTGCGAAGAGGGCCGTCGTATCTACGACAACATTCGTAAGGTCATCCAGTTCCTGCTTTCGGCTAACCTTGCCGAGGTCTTCTCGGTGTTTATCGCCACGCTCATCGGCTTTACCATCTTCCAGCCGGTGCAGCTGCTGTGGGTGAACCTGGTCACCGACTGCTTCCCCGCGCTCGCGCTGGGCATGGAGGATGCCGAGGGTGACATCATGAAGCGCAAGCCGCGCAACGCCAAGGACGGTGTCTTTGCCGGTCACATGGGCCTGGACTGCGTGGTCCAGGGTCTGATCATCACCGTGCTGGTGCTGGCGAGCTTCTTTGTGGGCGTGTACTTTGACATGGGCTACATCCACATCGCCGATATGATCGCCGGCAATGCCGACGAGGAAGGCGTGATGATGGCGTTCATCACGCTCAACATGGTCGAGATTTTCCACTGCTTCAATATGCGCAGCCGTCGTGCGTCGCTGTTCACCATGAAGAAGCAGAACAAGTGGCTGTGGGCTTCTGCCGCGCTGGCACTGGTGTTGACGGTGATCGTGACCGTGCAGCCGACGCTTGCCGAGATGTTCTTCGGCCCTGTGACGCTTGAACTCAAGGGCGTTCTTGCCGCGCTGGGCCTGGCCTTCCTGATCATCCCGCTGATGGAGATCTACAAGGCGATCATGCGCGCGGTCGAAAAAGAGTAACGTTCCTGTCCGGGCCCGACCGCCTGCGGGGTTTCCACGGGCACGTCCTCGCCGCTTTGCGGCTGCGGGATGTGCCCTTAGGAAACCCCTCCCGGCGGGCGGGCCCGGCGGTATCCGTGCTGGCTTTTCTCCCGCGCGGATGATAAAGGGCTGAGGGAAAGTTTGTGAGCTGGTCGGGCTTTGCCCGGCCAGCTCTTTTTGATTTAAAATACCTGCTCAGTTGTGATTTATGGTGCTGGGAGGCGCTTGTGGGCAAGGCTAAGGCTAAGGCGAAGAAAAAGACGACGGGGGCGCGGGCTAAGCGCGATCGTCGTCGGAAGCTCGCGACCGAAGCCCCCGCGTCTGCCGAGGAGCTGCTGGCAAACGTGCCGGGACTTGACGCGCTGCAGGATGTTCCGGCGTTCGATGACCTGCCGGTCGATGAAGCTCAGCAGGCGGCATTTGACGACTTTTGCGCACATGTCGAGGAGCCCGAGCAGATGCGGCTGGGTGCCGTGGTGCGCTTGGATCGCGGGTTTCCGCTGGTGGCGACTGCCGACGACACCTTCCGCGCCGAGCATGCCGTGGGGTTTGCCAAGTCGCGCGGCGAGGACGAGGTCCTGCTGCCTGCCGTGGGCGACCGTGTGGCGGTGCGCCGCGCTCCCGGGCACGATATGGGCGTGATTGAGTGCGTTCTGCCGCGCCGTACGAGCTTTGAGCGTTGGCGCGGCCGTGCCCGCGGAGAGCGTCAGGTGCTCTGCTCCAACGTGGATAGCGTGCTAATCGTGCAGGCGCTCGGTGCCGGCGAGGTGCTGCTCGACCGCGTGGCGCGCTCGCTGGTGTTGGCGCTCGACTGCGATGCCGAGCCGGTGGTGGTGCTCACCAAAGCTGATCGCTGCGATGCCGAGGAGCTCGAGCGCGATCTGGACCGCGTGCGCCGCCTGGTGGGTCCGGACGTGCGCGTGATCGTGACGTCCTCTGCCGAGGGCCGCGGCCTGGACGAGGTCCGTATCTGCGTGCCTGCCGGGAGCTGCGCCATGATTCTGGGCGAGTCGGGTGCCGGCAAGTCGACGCTGCTCAATGCACTGCTGGGCCACGATACGTTGGCGACCGGCGGTGTGCGCGAACGCGACGACCAGGGCCGTCACACTACCGTCGCGCGCGTGATGGTGGCGCTGCCGGGCGACGCCGGTGTGATCGCCGATGCCCCGGGCCTGCGCAGCCTACCGCTCGTGGGTCACGAGCGGGGTCTGGCGCGCGCCTTCCCCGAGATTGTCGAGGCATCGCGCGCGTGCCGGTTTGGCGATTGCACACATACCCATGAGCCGGGTTGCGCCGTTCGCGAGGCCGAAGACGCCGGGCAGATCGACAGTCTGCGTCTGGAAACGTTCCAAAACTTGGCGTCATCCATGCGCGTGAGCGCTCAAATGCTCGATCCCGATGTTCATCTGTAATTGATTTTTCCTATGACAGCCGTCTCCCAACTGTTCGGGAGACGGCTTTTTTCCTGCGGAAAAGCCTCGAAACATGCAGTTTGTTGACGTGCTGACCAAAACCTTGCCACGAGCTTGACGGGCTGGTCAGCTTTTGGTCAGCGATTGGTTTGACATCGAAAACCAAGATCGCGATTGCGCCGCTTTGCACTCTGACCGCCCAGACAATGGTGGTACGGGCATTCGCCCGGCACTGCCATGAGAGGAGCGGCCGTGAACAAGAGCAAGCGCATCGCCATCAGTCTGGTCGCGGGCGTGCTCGCTGCTCTGCTCTGCATGGTTTACGGCTCGTCGATCCGCTCGCAAGCCGAACAGGTTCAGGCTGAGACCTTGGCCAAGTACGGTGGCGATCGCGTCGAGGTATGCGTCGCGGCGCGCGATATCGATGTGGGCGAGACCCTCGATGAGACCAATGTCATAACCCAGGAATGGCTAACGAGCCTGTTGCCGCGTGACGCGGCGACCGAGCTGCGCCAGGTGCGCGGCGACGTGACGACTTCGCGTATTCCCAAAAACGCCGTGATCTGCAATGTCTACACCAAGGCCGAGAGTCACAAGCTCGAGGTGCCTAAGGGCAAGGTCGCCGTTTCGGTGGCGGTCGATGCCGAGCACTCGGTCGGCGGTGCCACGGGCGTGGGCAGCTATGTGGACGTGTACGTGCAAAAAGATGGCGTAACCGATCGGTTGTGCGGCGCGTACGTGATCGATACCAGTGAAGATTCCGGTGCCACGCGCGAGGGCAAGATCGAATGGGTGACGCTGGCGGCTGACCCCGAAGACGTCAAGGAACTGCTGGGAGCCTCGGGCAAGGGAACGGTCAGCTTGACGATTCCCGCCACGGCGCGCGGCAAAAAGAGCGGAGGCGACGAGTGATGAAGGCGATCTGGCTTGCGTGCTGCGCGTGCGGCGATTACGGGCTGTTGCAGCAGGAAGTCGAGGGCCGTGATGCGGGTGCACAGGTGCTTCGCGTGGGTGACCTGGACGGGCTGGTTTCCATGGCGCGGGCGTTTCCGTCGCGCCGCGGGGCTGCCATCATCGCGGCGTCTCTGTTTGATATCGAAGATGTGCGCAAGACTGTTGCGCGCCTGACGGCCGAAGGCCGCGTGAGTCGCGTGGTCGTGTTGATAGAAGTGCTCGATCCGTCGGATATCGAGGGACTGTTTCGCGCGGGGGCGACCGAGGTCATCGCTGCGCACAGTATATGCGGCAACGGGCGCGCGGGCGAGGGAGCGGTTGATTCCGATCGGCGCATGACGATTGAGCCCGATGCTTTTGTTGATAGGGAACCCGGGGCGCCTCGCGCTACAAGAGGCCCGCGTGTTGATGATTATGGAAAAGCGGAAGCCGAGCATGGTCGGCGCCCCCGGAACCCCCTTGTATACGATGACGCTGGAGGGCCGGCACAG
>CALJNY010000171.1 GCA_937981515.1 uncultured Collinsella sp.
ACACTTCGACGGCTACGGGAGATTACTCGGTTCGATAGGAGGTTGCGATGGACTTTTCGCCGGCGGACCTGTTCCGCTCAACCAAAACCGGTTCTCGCAGCAGCCTGGACCGCGTCAACAAGCAGCTCTCGGCCTCGCGCGGCACGTTCCGCCAGAAGGTACACATCGGTGTGCTGCTGGCTACCGTCGCGCTCGTTGCCTATGGCGCCATCATCATTTGGTCGGCCTCGCAGTTTAAGGCCGATGCCTCGTTCTCGCGCCACCTGCTGGGCATTGGCATTGGTGCGGTGCTGGCGGTGCTCGTCTGGCGTACCGACCTGCGTGGCATTTCCAATTTCTCGACGGCGCTGCTCGTCATTGACCTTATTGTGATCTTCTCGCCCAAGATTCCGGGTCTGTCCTATACGGGCGGTCTGGGTATGACGGGCTGGATCAAGATCCCCGGTATCGGCCTGACCTTCCAGCCCGTTGAGCTCGCCAAGCTCATCACCATTTTCTTTATGGCCACGCTTGGCTCGCAATACAACGGCCGCATCGATACCGTTCGCGACTACGTCAAGCTCTGCGGTATGCTGTCCGTCCCGTTTTTGGCCGTCGTCGCCATGGGCGACCTGGGCTCGGGCCTGGTCGTGTTGGTGTCGGGCGCCATCGTCATCTGTATGAGCGGCGCGCGCCGCGAATGGGTGCTGTCGACCTTGGCCCTGCTGGTTGGTTTGATTGCGCTCATCTTGGCGCTCGACTCGGTCTTTGATTCGCTCCTTGGGCACGACGTGCTTATCAAGCAGTATCAGATGAACCGTCTGACAGTCTTCATCGACCCCGACAAAGCCGATTCGGATGATGCCTACAACCTGCAGCAGTCGCTCATTGCCGTCGGCTCGGGTGGCTTCTTTGGTAAGGGCTTGGGCCACGCGACGCAGTCGGCCGGCGGCTTCCTACCCGAGTTCCACACAGACTTCGTCTTCGCCTTCCTGTCCGAGACGTTCGGCTTCTGCGGTTCCTTTTTGCTCCTGTGCCTCTACGTGCTGCTGATCTTTTCGACGATCCGCGTTGCCTTTAAGTGCGAGTCATTGTTCTTGCGCCTATCGTGCGTGGGTATCGTTGGCATGTGGGCGTTCCAAACCTTCGAGAACATCGGCATGTGCATTGGCATGATGCCGATTACTGGTATTCCGCTGCCGTTTATTAGTTTTGGTTCGTCGTCGATGATGATTCAGTTGCTGACGGTGGGTATCGTACAATCCATATGGCGGCATCGTTCGGGCGCCGCGTAACCGCTGGAGGGGTTTGCCATGAAGATTCCCGTAGATAAGTTGACCAGCGCTTTTAAGATGGGCGCGTCTGTTAAGAAGGATTCCGATACGCCGGTTCGTGTTTCGGTTTACCTTGATTCGACTGCGTCTCGCTTTTTGGTCGAGACGGTGCGCGATGCCTTTGTGCCGCAGACGACTTCGGGCATTGTGCGTGTTGATCGCCTAGGGGAGGACCGTATCGTTCCCAAGGCCGATACCGACGTGGTGTTGGTCCTCTCGTGCGGATCTGACCGCTTGGAGAGTGCTGTGCAGGAGCTCGTGATTGCCGGCGCGCCCGTGTGCGTGCTTGCCGAGTCCGCCGTCGAGGTGCCGTTCGTTGAGGAATCTACGCCCATGCTCGGCGTGGTGGCAGCGACCGATAAGACCTATCTGCTCGAGACACTTGCCCGCTGGATTCTCGATCGTACGGACAAGGAGACGGCTTTTGCCGCCAACTTTGCCTTTATGCGCATCGCGGCGGCAAATCGCATCATTACCTCGTGTGCGCTCACCAACATGGCGACGGGCGCTCTGGTGTTTTTGCCGGGTGCCGACTATCCCGTGATGGCTCTGGCGCAGGTGGGTATGCTCTTTGAGCTCGCGGCCATCTTTGGGCGCGGCATTAAGCCCGAGCGCGGCTACGAGGTGGCGGGCGTGCTTGCCGGCGGTCTGGTGATTCGAGCCGTCACCCGCGTATTGGTGAAGCAGACGCCGCACATCGGCTTTGTCGTTAAGGCGCTTACCGCCGCCGCGGGTACCTATGGCATGGGCCGCGCGCTCGTGTCGCTCTACGAGCGCGATGTGGACTACAGCCGTGCCAATGAGGTTGTCAGCGCCACGTTCTCGCGCGTTCGCGACCTGGTGACCACGGTCGCCGGTGCCACCCGTCCTATGAGTCCTTTCGAGGCTGCATCCGATCTCGCTGCTTAGGGGTTTCTTTTGCGCGTTCCATACCAAGACTGTTTTCATCTGATCGAGCCGCTGCTCGCCAAGGTCGAAAAGCCGAGTCGCTATATCGACCACGAGTGGGGCACGCTCTCAAAGGCCGATGCCGACTATCGCTGCTGCATGATCTATCCGGACGTGTATGAGGTCGGTCTGCCCAATCAGGGCATCGCCATTCTCTACAACATCCTTAATCAGGCCGAGGGCATTTCCTGCGAGCGCGGTTATGTGCCGTGGCCCGATATGGGCGATGCCATGCGCGAGGCGGGTATTCCACTGCTGTCGCTCGAGGGTGCAGCGCCCGTGGCCTCGTTCGACATCGTCGGCATACACGTGCCGCACGAGATGGCTGTGACGAACTTCCTCGAAGCGCTCGATCTCGCCGGCATTCCGCTGTTGGCTGCCGACCGCACCGAGGACGATCCCATCATCGTCGCCGGTGGTCCCTCAGTGTATAACCCCGAGCCGTACGCGGCATTCTTCGATGCCATTCTCATTGGCGAGGGCGAGGAGTCGCTGCTCGAGATCTGCCAGCTGCATCGCCGCTTGCGCGACGAGGGCGTCTCGCGCGCTCAGATTGTCGAGCAGCTCGCGATGGTCGCCGGTACCTATGTGCCGTCACTGTATGAGGTGCGTCATGACGAGCCATGCTCGCCGCATGGCTACACCGTGCCGCGCGAGGGCAAGGACGTCCCGCCGGTAGTCTACAAGCGCGTCGTCGAGGACTTTGGTGCCACCAATCCGCTTTCTCAGTCGTGCGTGCCGTATGCGCAGCTCGTCCACGATCGCCTGTCTATCGAGATCCTGCGCGGCTGCGCCCGCGGCTGTCGTTTTTGCCAGGCCGGCATGACATATCGTCCGGTGCGCGAGCGTTCGGCCGACCAGATTGTGTCATCGGTGATCCAGGGCTTGGAAAAGACCGGCTATGACGAGGTGTCGCTTACCTCGCTTTCGACGACCGACCACTCCTGCATCCGTGACGTGCTCGGTAGACTCAACCGCCGTCTGGAAGATACGGGCATTCGCGTGTCCATTCCGTCGCAGCGCTTGGATTCGTTTGGCGTTGATATGGCCGAGTCGGTCGCCGGCGAAAAGAAGGGCGGCCTGACGTTTGCGCCCGAGGCGGGCAGCCAGCGTATGCGCGACATCATCAACAAGAACGTGACCGAGGAGGACTTGGATCGCGCGGCCAAAGCAGCCTTCGAGGCCGGCTGGAACCGCATGAAGCTCTACTTCATGATGGGCCTTCCCGGCGAGCGCGACGAGGACATCGTGGCTATCGCCAACCTGGCCGATCACGTGCTGGAGCTTGGCCGCTCCGTGGTGCCCAAGGCGCGCCGTGGGTCTATCTCGGTGTCCATCTCTGTTTCGGTGTTCATCCCCAAGGCGGCAACACCCTTCCAGTGGTGCCCGCAGCTCGATTACGATGACGTCAAGCGCCGCCAGAAGCTGCTCATCACGAGCGTGCGCAACCGCGCCGTTCGCGTACATTACCACGATGCCGAGACCTCGCTTGTCGAGGCTGCGCTCTCCCGTGCCGGTCGCGATATGACTCCGGTCATCATCGATGCCTGGCGTGCGGGCTCGCGATTCGACGCCTGGGTGGAGCACTTCTCGCTCGACAACTGGAAGGAGGCCGCTGCCAAAAACGGCATCGACCTCAACGAGCTGGTGCACCTGCCCTACGAGCTGGACTGGCGCCTGCCCTGGGAGCACGTGAGCCCCGGCTGCTCGCGCGGCTTCCTCGAGCGCGAATACCGCCGTTCGCTCGAGGGCGTCACGACGCCCGATTGCACCCGCACGTCGTGCACCGGCTGCGGAATCTGCCCCACGCTCCACGCCAAGAACGTATTGATGGGTGATCGCGCATGAGTGAGCGCTTGACCGACAATCCCACGCTCTTTAGGCTGCGCGTTCGCTACGGCAAGCGTGATCGCCTTAAATATTTGGGCCATCTGGAACTAATCCATACCATTGAGCGCATCGTGCGCCGTGCGGGCCTGCCCTATGCCGTGACGCAGGGTTTCTCGCCGCATATGCGCGTGGGCTTTTCGTCGGCGCTGCCCGTGGGCACGTCGTCGACCTGCGAGTGGTATGACCTGTTTATGACCGAGTTCGTCGCGCTTGACGAGGCCTTTGAGCGCCTGGCCGCGGCGTCCCCGGCAGATTTGGCACCCATTGAGGCCGCCTACATCGACGTGCGCACGCCGGCGCTGACGGCTCAGCTTACGCGTCTGTCGTACCGCATCGACTTGCACCTGGACCCCGAGGCCCCCGTGAGCGCCGACGAGGTGCGCGCTGCGATCGACACGCTGCGCGCGGGTCATGGCATTGACTATGCGCGCGGCAAAAAGAGCAAGCGTCTTGATTTGGACCATACGCTCGTTGGCTATGAGCTCGCGGCGGGGGAGCGGCCGGACCATCTGGTGCTTATGCTCGACACCCATGCCGACAACGAGGGCTCCATGCGTCCGGAGATTTTGCTTTCTGCTGCTGATGTTTTGTTGCAGGGCTTGACCCCGGGCGTCGATGCACCTATTGTTTCCACCGGTATGCAAGACCTCGTGACCATCTGCTCCTACGATGTCGAGCGTCAGAATCAAGCATGCGAGGACGACGAGGGCCGACTCGTCAGCCCCATACCTGTGCGAACTTGTGGATTTGCTCCACATACTCGTTGACGGGGGTATTATCGCCTGCTACTATATTCGGCTGTTGCACTAACTGATGCATGAAGGGCAAGTAAACATGTACGCAATCGTTAACACGGGCGGCAAGCAGTACAAGGTCGCCACCGACGATGTCATCACCGTCGAGAAGATCGAGGGCAATGAGGGCGACAAGGTCACCCTGCCGGTCATCTTCCTCAACGATGGTAAGAAGATCGTCACCGATCCCGACAAGCTGGCCAAGGCCAAGGTTACCGCTCAGATCGTTGAGCAGTTCAAGGGCGAGAAGCAGCTGGTCTTCAAGTTCCACAAGCGTAAGCGCTATCGTCGTCTGAAGGGTCACCGTCAGCAGCTCACCAAGCTGAAGATCGTGAAGGTTCAGGCTACCTCCCGCGCCAAGAAGGCTGTCAAGGCAGAGGCTGAGGCTGTTGCCGAGGCTCCCGTCGCCGAGTAGATTACACTCGTAACGAAAGAGTAGGTATACACAATGGCACACAAAAAAGGACTCGGTTCCTCCCGTAATGGCCGTGACTCCCGCGGTCAGCGCCTTGGCACGAAGCGCTTCGCCGGCCAGACGGTAACCACGGGCACGATTCTCGTCCGTCAGCACGGCACGCACATCCACCCGGGTGAGAACGTTGGCCGTGGCAAGGACGATACGCTGTTCGCGCTGGTCGACGGTACCGTTGAGTTCCACAAGGGTATCAAGCACAGGGTCAGCGTACGCCCGCTCGCGAACGCGTAATTCACCCTTCATAGAGCACATATGTGGGAGGCACTTGAGTTTTAGGATTCAAGGGTCTCCCTCTTTTTTGTAGGAGGCGATTCTGTTGTCACAGTTCACCGATATCAGCCGCATTAACGTGTGCGGCGGCGACGGCGGAGCCGGATGCATGTCGTTTAGGCGCGAGGCCTTTGTTCCCAAGGGCGGCCCCGATGGCGGCGACGGCGGTCGTGGCGGCAACGTCGTCATCCAGGCCGATGCTCAGCTGTCTTCGTTGATCGATTACCGCTTTAAGCATCACTTTCGTGCCGAGCGCGGCACGCACGGCCAGGGTGCCCGCCGCAACGGCAAGAGCGGTGAGGACCTGATCCTTAAGGTTCCCATGGGTACCGTGGTGCGCGAGCTCGACCCCGAGACGCAGACCCCGATGTTCGAGATTGCCGACCTGGTGCACGACGGCGAGCGCGTTGTCGTGGCCCCCGGTGGCGCCGGCGGTCTGGGCAACACTCACTTTGTGACGTCGGTGCGCCGCGCGCCCGCGTTTGCCCAGCTGGGTGAGCCTGCCGAGGAGCATTGGATCGAGCTCGAGATGAAGCTTATGGCCGATGCCGCGCTCGTGGGCTTCCCCTCGGTGGGCAAATCCTCGCTTATCGCGCGCATGAGTGCCGCCCGACCCAAGATCGCCGACTATCCGTTTACCACGCTCGTGCCCAACCTGGGTATGGTGCGTGCCGGCGAGTACTCCTATGTCGTTGCCGACGTCCCCGGCCTTATCGAGGGTGCGAGCGAGGGCCGTGGCCTGGGCCATCAGTTCCTTCGCCACATCGAGCGCACGGCACGCATCATGCATGTCGTCGATATGACGGGCGGTTTTGAGGACCGCGACCCGGTCGAGGACTATCGCATCATCAACCGCGAGCTCGAGCAGTATGGCGCCGAGCTTTCGGAGCGCCCGCAGATCGTCGTCGCCAACAAGTGCGATGCGCCGGGCACGGCTGACAAGATTGCCGACCTCAAACGCGCCGCGCTCGACGATGGACATATGTTCTTTGCCGTGTCTGCTGTGACGGGTGCCGGCCTCAACACGCTGATGCTTGCCGTAGGCGAGCAGGTGGCTAAGCTGCGCGCCGAGTTGGCTGTCTCCGATGAGCCGGTCGATTTGCGCGACGATGAGTGGGAGCGCCGTCGCCTGCAGCGCGAGAAGCGTTTCCGTATTGTTCAGGAAGAGCCCCATGCCTTCCGCGTGGTCGGTCGCGCCATCGAGCGCATGGTTATCCAGACCGACTGGGAAAACGAGGAGGCCGTCATCTACCTGCAGCACAAGTTTGCGCGCATGGGCGTTGACGACGCGCTCGAGAAGGCCGGCTGCCGTGCGGGCGACGAGGTCCGTATTTGCCAGCGCGCCTTTGACTTTGAGGGCGCCGAGGACTTCTCGGAGTACGAGGAGGAGCTTGAGGGCGCAGGCGTTGAGGTTATTGCCGTGGCGGCCGAGGGTGCGGACGTGGCTGATGCCTCCGAGGGCTTCGAATGCACTACCGAAGTCGACGTTGTTGAGACCCCGGAGGGCGAGTAAGACATGTCGCTGCGCGGTGGAATCGGATTGCCCGAGCTGCCTATCAAGGATGGGCGGGAGTTTCGGCTTGGCATTATGGGTGGCACCTTCGACCCGATTCATTACGGGCACTTGGTGACCGCCGAGCAGGCGCGCGAGTCGCTCGACTTAGACGCCGTGCTCTTTATGCCGGCCGGCTCTCCCGCCTTTAAGCTCGACAAACCGGTGACGCCTGCCGAGGACCGTTATGCCATGACGGTCCTCGCGACTGCCGCGAACCCGGCTTTTTTGGCGAGTCGTTTCGAGATCGACCGTCCGGGCGTGACCTATACGGCCGATACGCTTCATGCCCTTCGCGACTTTTACCCGCCTCAGGTAAAGCTCTATTTTATTACGGGCGCTGACGCGATTATCGATATTGTTACCTGGCATGATGCCGACCGAATCGCCGAGCTTGCCACGTTTATTGCGGCGACGCGACCGGGCTTTGATATCGATACGGCTCGTGCCCGAATCAAAGAGTCGGGCCTGCCGTTTGACGTGCGGTATATCCAGATTCCGGCGCTGGCGATTAGCTCGACCAACATTCGTAAGCGAGTTGCCCGTGGCATGAGCGTGCGCTATCTTACGAGCGAGTCCGTGCTCGGCTATATTCGCAAACGCGGGCTGTATACCGATCTGGGTCAAGAAGATTTTGAGTGATGGGGGTCTACGTTGTCGGTAGAGGATCAGTTTGAGGGCGATGAGCGCGCGCTGCTCAAGCGCATTCAAG
>CALJNY010000172.1 GCA_937981515.1 uncultured Collinsella sp.
AGTTCGCGATCCCCGGCCTTGACGACGAGTTCCGCGTCATCGTCTCCCCGTGGATCCTCTCCTCGCTGATCACCGATCGCCTTGCCGCTTACTACGAGACGGTCACCAAGCACAACCTCAACTACCGTCGCTACTATCACCAGTTCGACTACTAAGAGCAAATAACGTTTGTGTAATCGGGCCTCGCTCCTATATGGAACGGGGCCTCGCTTGGGTTGGAGAGTAATTATGAGCTATCCCCAGCTTGCCGTCATGAATATCAGCCATCGTTATTTTGACCTTGAGGAGTTCTTTTCTTCGGCGTCGGCTTCGGGCTACACGTGTTGCGAGCTTTGGACTGGGGCGATGCATCTGTATGTCGATTGCCATGGATACGATTCGCTCGAGCAGGTGCGGGAGCTATCACAGCGGTATGGGGTTCGGATTGTGGGGCTTTGTCCCGAACAGAACAATCCCAAGCCGTGGAATATCGCGGCGCGCGGGAATGAGGCGCGCGCTCGCACGCTCGCGTACTTTAAGAACGTTGTGGATATCGCGGCGGAACTTGGAGCCGAGCAGGTCATGGTCTCGAGCGGCTGGGCATTTTTGAACGAGCCGATCGAGGACGCGTGGGGTCGCAGCGCCTCGATGCTGCGTGCGATTGCCGAGCATGCGGGAGAGCGCGGCGTGCGACTGGTGCTCGAGGCCCTACAGCCGGTTGAGTCGATGATCGTGAACTCGGCGGCCGATACGAAGCGCATGATCGAGGCAGTTGATCATCCGGCACTTAAGGCGTGTCTGGATTTGGGCGCTATGGCGGTGGCGGGGGATACCATCGACGATTATTTTGATCTGCTTGGCGATGATGTCGCCCACGTGCATTTTGTCGATGTTGCGGCAGATGGCACGACGCATCTTGCCTGGGGTGACGGCGACCGCGATATGCGCGCCGACCTAGATAGGCTGGTGGCGCGCGGCTATCGCGGAGTTGTTTCGGCCGAGACCTATGATTGGCGCTATTTCGCCAATCCCGCGGCAGCCGACGCTCAGGTTATGGCGGAGTACCGACGCGCGATTGGCGCCTAAGTGGGACAGGGCGCCGAGTTGGCGTTTGACGCTTTTTGAGAAACGGGACGTGCTTTCCGCTTGAGGCTTCTGGCGGAAAGCACGTCCCAGAACAGGCGCTCAGAATGGGACACACTTTCCGCTGAGGACCTCAACCGGAAACCGCATCCCAGTTTTTGGCTGGCGGGCGGGACGCGCTTTCCCCTATGTTTCCAAATGAATACGCTATGAGCCGAGGAGGACGATTCTCCCCGCAAACACTCTAGTATGCTAAAGTACCCAGAAGACCGGCGGAGCTATGCCGGTCTTCTGCTCTATATGAAACACAGCATGAGGAGGCTCACCAGATGACGGCCACACCGTGGGGATTCCGGGACATATTGCCCGAGGAGGCTCAGGCGCGCGAAGAGATTGCGCTGACGGTGAAGGGCTGCTTTAGGGAACATCATTACCTTCCGGTCGAGACGCCGCTGCTCGAGGACAAGGGTTCGCTCGAGGAAGGCGGCCGCATTGCGGACACGCCGTTTAAGCTCTTTGATGACGACGGTCGCCTGCTGGTGGTCCGTCCCGACAACACGCTGCCGATCGTTCGCCTGGTCTCGACTCGCATGCGCGCGGCCGATCTGCCGCTGCGCCTGCGCTATGAGGCGCCGGTGGTCCGCGAGTGTCAGCGCAATGCCGGCGGCTCGCGTCAGTTTACGCAACTGGGTTTTGAGCTTATCGGCGCGGGCGATACCGCGGGCGATGTCGAGATTGTCTCGCTCGTGGCCGAGGCCGTGCGCAAGCTGGCACTGCCCGATGCGCGCATTATCGCAGGTAGCGTGCGTCCGTTTAAGGAACTGCTCGCGGCGTGCGAGGATCGCGAGCTGGCCGCTGAGGCCCTGCGCTGCGTGCACGCCAACGACTTTGTGGGCCTCGATGCCCGCGTGGCGGCAAGCACCGAGTCCGATGCCGTCAAGGCCGCCATTAGCGAGCTGCCGCGTCTGCACGGCGGTGCCGAGGTGCTCGACCGCGTGGACGCGCTGCTGGAGGCTGCCGGTATCGTCACGCCGCTGACGCGCGAGCTGCGTGCCCTGGTCGAGGGCCTGGCACCCGAGGACGCCCAGGTGCTGTCGTTCGACTTCTCTATCATGAACTCTTTCGATTACTACACGGGCCTGGTCTTTAAGGCCTATGCCGGCGGACTGCCCGATCCGGTTGGTTCGGGCGGACGCTATGACTCCATCTTCACCGGCGCGTTTGGCGACGGTATCGAGGTGCCGGCGGCGGGCTTCGCCTTTTCGCTCGAGCGCCTGGAGGCCGCGCGCACCTCGGCCGAGGATGCCGCTTCCGATGGCGATCACGCCGCGGGCCGTGGCGCCGAGGGTCCGCTGCGCATTGCCGTGCCCAAGGGCTCGCTCAAGGCCGACACGCTCGACGTGCTTGAGTCCGCGGGCTTGGATGTCTCTGAGCTGCGCGATCCCGGTCGTCATCTCATCGTGCGCGGTCGCGACACGCGTGCCGGCGAGGGCGCGGTCGGCGATATCGAGTTTGTCATCGTGCGTCCCAGCGATGCGCCCGCCTTTGTGGGCTGCGGCGGCGCCGACTGCGGCATCTGCGGTTGGGACTCGCTTATCGAGGCAGACCTCAACCTGCTGCAGCTGGTCGATCTGGGCTACGGCCTGTGCACGTTTATCGAGGCGGAGCCCGCATGGTGCGCCGGCCAGGCCGAGCGCAACTATGCCCGCCGCGGGTCGCTTCGTGTGGCCACCAAGTACCCGCGCATCGCGAGCGCTTGGTATGCCGAGCGCGGCGTGAATGCCGACATCGTTTCGCTGCACGGTAACATCGAGCTGGGCCCCATCGTCGGCATGACCGACCGCATCGTGGACATTACCGCCACGGGTGCCACCCTGCGCGACAACGACCTGGTCATCACCGGTCGCATCATGGACTGCACGGCCCGCTTCTTTGTCAACCCGGGTGCCGCGCGCCTGGATCCGCGCGTACGCAATCTGGCAGATCGCCTGGCCGCTGCCGTGAAGGACAAGCATTTTGAGCCCGTCGCGGGCTCGGCACAATAGCGCGAGCACGCACGGGCGCCCCAACGTACGGGCTGCGGGCCGATTGGCGCCGCCGCCCGGCCTTTCGTTTTTCGAACACAACCTCGACCGATAGGGGATACCGATATGAAGACCATCAAGCTTGCTCCCGGTGAGCGCCTCGTTACCAACCAACTCAACCGCAAGGGCGTGTTGCCGCAAAACATCGTCGACGCCGCCCGCGATATCGTGGCAAACGTGCGCGCCAACGGCGATGCCGCGGTGCGCGATTACTGTCAGCGTTTTGACGGTGTTGAGCTGCAGAGTTTTCGCCTGCCGCAGGAGCAGATCGATGCCGCGCTCGAAGGCCTCGATCCGGCCTTTGTCGCGGCGCTCGAAAAGGCTGCACGCCAGATTCGCGAGTTCCACCAGCGCGAGGTCGAGCAGAGCTGGTTTACCACGCGCCCGGACGGCACGATGCTCGGCGTTAAGGTGACCCCGCTTGCTGCGGCCGGCATCTATGTGCCGGGCGGCCGCGCGCAGTATCCCTCCACGGTGCTCATGAACGCCATCCCTGCCAAGGTTGCCGGCGTCAAGCGCGTGGTCATGGTGACCCCGCCGCAAAAAGATGGCCTGATCAGCCCGTATACGCTCGCGGCAGCCAAGCTCGGCGGCGTGGACGAGATCTACATGGTGGGCGGCGCTCAGGCCGTGGCCGCGCTGGCGTACGGTACTGAGACCATTCCGCGCGTCGACAAGATCACCGGCCCGGGCAACGCCTTTGTTGCCGCTGCCAAGCAGATTGTCTCGGGCGACGTGGGTATCGACATGGTTGCCGGCCCGTCCGAGGTCTGCGTGCTGGCCGATGCCACGGCCAAGCCTATGGTGGTCGCTGCCGACCTGATGGCCCAGGCCGAGCACGATCCGCTGGCAGCCTGCTATCTGGTGACCTGCGACGAGCAGTTTGCGCGTGAGGTCGAGGTGGGTATCGACATCCTGGTGGCGCAGTCGCCGCGTGCCGAGATCACGCGCGCCTCGCTCGATAACGAGGGCACCATCGTAGTGGCCGCCGACATGGCCGCTGCCGTCGAGGCGGTGAACACCGTGGCGCCCGAGCACCTGGAGCTGCACTGCAAGGATGCGATGGGCCTGCTCGGCGGCATTCGCAACGCCGGTGCCATCTTTGTGGGCGCTTGGAGCTCCGAGCCGCTCGGCGATTATGTTGCCGGACCCAACCACACGCTGCCGACCGGCGGCACGGCTATGTTCTCCAACCCGCTTTCGGTCGAAGAGTTCGTCAAGCGCTCGAGTGTCATTTGCTATACACCCGAGGGCCTGCTCTCGGACGCTCCCGCTACGCAGCGCCTGGCCGAGGCCGAGGGCCTGTGGGCGCACGCGCTTTCCGCCGCTCTGCGTCGCCGCGTGCTGGAGCAGGGCGAGGATGCCGTGAGCGCCGCGTCGCTGGCCGCGGCCGACCTGACTAAGGTTGCCTGGCCGGGTGACGCCGTGGCGACGGTTGCCGAGGGCGTTGACCTGGCGGCTGCGGGCGGTGCCGCCGGCGCGGTTGTCGAGGAGGCCTAATATGGCCGAGCTGACGCCCCGCATGAAGGAGCTCGTCCAGCCCTACTTGGCCGGTATTGAGCCCTACGATCCTAACTTTACGCCCACGCGCATCAACCTTTCGGCCAACGAGAACACCTATCCCGTGCCGGCCGGCGTGCGCGAGGCGATCGACGCGGCCTTGGCTGCTACACCGCTCAACCGCTATCCCGATCCCATGTCCAACGACCTGCGCGACGAGCTTGCTGCCTGGCATGGCGTGACGCGCGAGAACATCTGCGTGGGAAACGGCGGCGACGAGCTGCTCTATAACTATCTGCTGGCGTTTGGCGGTGCGGGGCGGACCCTGCTCAACTGCCCGCCGTGCTTTAGCGAGTACGCGTTCTTTGCGTCGCTCTGTCAGACCGAGGTGCGCGACGTGTGGCGTGATCCGGCGAGCTTTGAGCTCGACCAAGCTGCTGTGCTCGCGGCCGCGCCCGAGTGCAACCTGGCAATCGTGACCTCGCCCAACAATCCAACGGGCGACGTGGCTCCGCTCGAATTTGTCGCAGCGCTGTGCGATGCGTGCCCCGGCATGGTCATGGTCGACGAGGCATACGTTGAGTTTGCCGACGATTTGTTTGGCGCGGCCACCACGGCGCAGGGGCTTATCGTCGAGCATCCCAACCTGGTGATTCTGCATACGTTGTCCAAGGCGTTTGGCGCTGCCGGCACGCGTCTGGGCTATGTGATTGCGGCGCCCGAAGTCATCGACGTGTTCGCGGCGATTCGCCAGATCTATTCGGTCAACGTACTGAGCCAGGCAACCGCGCTTGTCTGCGTGCGTGCCCGCGATGCGTACACGCCCGTGGTGGCGCAGGTCGCATCCGAGCGCGAGCGCGAGCTGTGCGCCCTGCGCGCAATGGCTGCCGAGGGCCTGCCTGTGGAGGCATGGTCGAGCGCGGCGAACTTTGTGCTCGTGCGCACGCCGCATGCCACGCGCGTGCGTGAGCGCCTGCGCGACGAGTATTCGATTTTGGTGCGCGACTTTAGCTACGCGCCGGGGCTTGCGGACTGTCTGCGCATTACCGTGGGTACCCCGCAGGAAAACGACGAGGTGCTGGCTGCGTTTGCCGCGCTGGTGAAGGAGGAGATGTAGATGGGCCGTTATGCCGAGGTGACCCGCAAGACGGGTGAGACCGACATTGTCGTCAAGCTCGACCTGGACGGAAGCGGCGTGTGCGATATCTCGACCGGAGTGCCGTTTTTCGACCATATGCTCAACGCCTTTGGTCGCCATGGACTGTTTGATTTGACGGTGCATGCGGTAGGCGACGTTGAGGTCGACGCGCACCACACCGTCGAGGATGCGGGCATCGTGCTGGGCGAGGCGTTTTGCCAAGCGTTGGGCAACAAGGCGGGCATTACGCGCTTTGCCGACGCGGCGATCGCCATGGACGAGACGCTCGTGATGGCTGCCGTGGACATTTCGGGTCGCGGCCAGGCCTACTGCGAGCTGCCCGTGCCGACCGAGCGCGTGGGCAGCTTTGATACCGAGCTGGCCGTTGAGTTCTTCTATGCCTTCGCACGCGATGCCAAGCTCACGCTGCACGTGCGCGAACTGGCGGGTGGCAACTCGCATCACATTATCGAGGCCGCCTTTAAGGCCGTGGGCCGCACGATGCGCCACGCCTGTGAGCTGGATCCCCGCGTGCAGGGCATCCCCAGCACCAAGGGCTCACTGTAACCGTCACAAGGGTAAAACCACCACGAAGGTGCCTGTCCCCTTTGTGGTGGTTTTGGATGATGAGAAGTGGAGGGTCGCGTGGGCGAACCGAAGATCGTGGTGGTTGACTACCACAAGGGCAACTTGTCGAGCGTTGCGCGCGGGCTTGCGCGCGCCGGTGCCGCCGCCTGCACGTCGGACGATCCGGAGCAGATCCGCCGCGCCGACGGCCTGGTCATCCCGGGCGTGGGCGCGTTCTATGATGCGATCGCCTTTATGCGCCAGAGCGGCGAGGCGGACGCGGTGCTCGATGCCGTCGCCGCCGGAACTCCGCTGCTCGGCATCTGCCTGGGCCTTCAGCTATTTTTTGAGCGCGGCAACGAGGGCGTGCCTGCGGACGAGGGCGCGGTCGCCGACGGCAATGCCTCTGAGCAGACTGGCGGTCCCTGGGTCGATGGCCTGGGCATTATGCGCGGTTCGTGCACGCGCTTGGAGTCGAGCCGCCTTAAGGTGCCGCACGTGGGCTGGGACCAGGTGCATATGACGCCTGCCGGTGCGGCCGATCCGCTGCTCGCCGGTTTTGCCGAGGGCGCCAACATGTACTTCACCCACAGCTATGCGGTGGCCGACGACGCCGATACCGCCGATGTGCTGGCACGCACGCACTATACGCGGAGCTTCCCGTGCATCGTGCGTCATGGCAACGTGTGGGGCTGCCAGTTCCATCCCGAGAAATCCTCCGCGCTGGGTCAGCGCATCCTTAAGAACTTCGTCAACATCGTCGAGGAGGCTGGCCGATGATCCTGTTTCCCGCAATCGATCTGATCGGCGGCAAGGTCGTGCGCCTGGAGCGCGGTGACCGCAACCGCTGCAAGGTATATTCCGACGACCCCGTGGCCGTTGCCCGCTCGTTTGCCGAGCAGGGCGCGAGCTGGGTGCACGTCGTCGACCTGTCCGCTGCCTTTGGCGAGGACGAGGATGCGTGTGCTGCCAACTCGGCAGCGATTAAGGCCATCTGCGGCGTCGACGGTCTGTCCGTGGACGTGGGCGGCGGCGTCCGCTCGCTCGCGCGCATCGACGAGTTGGCAGGCTACGGCGCACGCCGCATCGCACTGGGCACCGTGCTGGTGACCGAGCCGGGTTTTGCCGAGGTGGCGGCCCAAGGCTTTGGCGAGTTGCTGGTGGCAGACATCGCCGCGCGCGACGGTCAGGTCAAGGTGAACGGCTGGCGTGACGGCGCGGGCGTGGCGCTCGACGATGCCGTGGCGCAGCTTACCGAGCTGGGCTTTAAACACCTGGTCTATACCGATATCGCGCGCGATGGCATGCAGACGGGCATCGACGTGGCGGCATATCGCCATGTGGCGCAGGCCGCGGGCTTTCCCGTCGTGGCTTCGGGCGGTATCTCGACGCTCGGCGATATTCGCGCGCTTGCCGCGGTGGGCGAGGGCGCCATCGAGGGTGCTATCACTGGTCGTGCGCTCTACGAGGGCAACTTTACGCTGGCCCAGGCGCTGGCCGCCGCCCGAGGGGAGGAGTAGCCCATGCTTACCAAACGCGTAATTCCCTGTCTGGATGTTAAGGACGGCCGCGTGGTCAAGGGCGTCAACTTTGTGAGCTTGCGCGATGCGGGCGACCCGGTGGAGCTAGCGCGTGCCTACGATCGCGAGGGTGCGGACGAGGTCGTCTTCCTGGACATTACCGCCACGAGCGACAACCGTGCGACGACTATCGAGATGGCGGCGCATGCGGCCGAGGAGCTCGCCATTCCCTATACCGTGGGCGGCGGCTTTCGCGACTTGGCGGGCATGCGGACCATGGTTGCCGCCGGCGCCGACAAGGTGTCGCTTAACTCTGCCGCTGTGCGCGACCCGTCGTTGATCAGCCAGGCTGCCGCGGCGTTTGGCAGCCAGGCCGTGGTCGTGGCGATCGATGCCAAGCGAGTCGGTTTGCCCGGAGAGCCGGGTGCCGATAGGTGGGAGGTCTTTACCGCAGGAGGTCGCAACGCTACGGGTAGCGACGCGGTGGCGTGGGCCGAGGAGGCGGCTCGTCGTGGCGCCGGCGAAATCCTGCTGACCAGCATGGATCGCGACGGTACCAAGGCTGGTTTTGATTTGGCGCTCACCCGCGCCGTGGCGCGCGCGGTGCCGATTCCCGTCATCGCGAGCGGCGGCGTGGGCACACTCGAGCATTTTGCCGAGGGCGTGATCGAGGGCGAGGCCGACGCCGTGCTGGCGGCGAGCGTCTTTCACTTTGGAACCTTCAGCATTCGCGAAGTCAAAGAGTATATGGCCTCTCAAGGTATTCCTGTGAGGCTGGACTTCTAATGCTGCGGCTTGCCCAGGCACCCGACCTTCCGGCTCCAACCCTCCTCGCGTACTTAAGTACGCGTCGTCGGGCTTGTCGCTCGGAATCTCGGGCACCTGGACAACCCTCGCCGACCGGCGATGTTTAAATTGGGGAATTGAAATGAGAGAAATTACTACTCCAGTGGATCTTAAATACGACGCCAAAGGATTGATTCCTTGTGTGGTTCAGCAATATGACACTGGTGAGGTGCTTATGGTTGCTTGGATGAACGAGGAATCGGTGGGGCTGACGCTCAAGACCGGCACCACGTGGTTTTGGAGCCGCAGCCGCCAGGAGCTCTGGAATAAGGGCGCGACGAGCGGCAATATGCAGGAGGTCAAGGAGCTCTGGGCCGACTGCGATAGCGATACGCTGCTGGTCAAGGTCGACTCGCCGGGTCCGGCCTGCCACACCGGCAACCGTACCTGCTTCTTTAAGCGCGTGGAAGGGGGAGTGCGATGAAAGTCGTGACGCCGTTCGAGGTCGCCGACTGCAACACCGAGCTCCTCCGCGCGGGCGTGCCATGCCGCATGCACCTGACTGATGCCTGCGGGGCGCAGTCGCTTTGGCTCGAGGCCGAGAAAGAAAGGCTCGATGAGGCCCATGCCGTCATCGTCGAGTTCTTTGAGAAAAAGGGCGCAAAGCCTCGGTTCGATGAGACCGGTACCTACTTTACGCTGCAGTAACGAGAGGAAATAACCATGGGAGTCAGAACAGCTAACGTGCAGCCGGGAAATATCGGCGAGACGCTGACGGGACTGGCCGAGGTGATTCACGGCCGTCGCGACGCATCGCCGCAGGAGAGCTATACCGCCCGTCTGTTGACCGACGTCGAGGATGAGCTGCTCAAGAAGCTTGCCGAGGAGGCGAGCGAGGTGATCATGGCCTGCAAGGACAACGACCACGACCACATCCGCTACGAAGCTGGCGACCTGGTCTACCATCTGCTCGTAACGCTCGAACGCTACGGTATCACCCTCGACGAGCTGGCCGGCGAACTCAACGCCCGCCGCCACTAGTCATTGGGGACGTTCTTAAACGACTAGTCGTTTGGGACAGTCTTTGTTGGTGTAACGGGGTCATGGAAGTTGCGGTGAAATAGGGACTGTTTAAGCGCTTCATCAGGCAAAACAATCCCTATTCCACCGCAACTTATGAAGGGATGGTTAGGCGAGGGGCGTGGACTCCCATTCTCCGGTGAGGTGGGGGATGCCGAAGGTTCGGTAGCCGCAGTCGTAGGCGTGTGCCTGGGCCTCACGGATGTTCCAGCAGATGTCGCAGGCGCGGTGTGCGTCCGAGCCAAAGGTGATGGGTACCTCGGCGTGGGCGAAGCAGCGCAACAGCCCCGTCGAGGGGTAATAGTCGTCGAGGCCCTTGCGCGGTGCGGCGGTCGAGACCTCAACGTGGCGACCCGTATCGTGGGCGCATTCGGCCATCTGCTCCCAGAACGGCGCGGGATCAAAATCGGGCGCAAAGCCTTCCTTCGAAAAGCGCATGATCAGGTCGGGATGAGCCATCACGTCAAAGTTGAGCGGGCTTTCGCAGGCGCGGCACCAGTCATCGACATAGCGCTCCCACACGCCGTGCACGCCCAGGTTTTCCCAAACGTGCAGGTCGGTGTCGTCGTCGATCCAGCCGCAAAGGGAATCGGGTGTATCGGGGCGAGCGACGTTTTCCGTTCCCGCCGTACCCGCGGCGCCGGCCATGATATCGCCTGGGTTGCCAATCCAATGCACACTGCCCAGGCGCACGACGGCGCCCCGGGACCAGCGCTCAACCAAAGGCTCGCAGCCCTCGTACCAATCGCATTCAAAGCCATAGATAAGCTCGAGCTCCGACGCGATCTGCGCGGCAAGCTTGCGGGCATCCTCAAAAGCCAGACGATGTGCCGGCAGGTCGCCCTCGACAACCTGCACCTCGCAGTTGGCATCCATGCTGGCGGGTAAGGTGAGGTGGTCGGTCGAGACCATGATCCGGCAGCCAGCGGCCGCGGCAGCGCGGACGTTTTCCTCAAACGAGGCATGTCCGTCCGAAAACGAGGTGTGGGTGTGGCAATCGACCAGCGGGCAAGCAGACATGGCAGCTCCTTTGCGTCAAGCGAATCCGCTTCATTGTAATGGCGCAGCTCTCAACACGCCGGACACGCCGGGGGTCGAAATCGATTGGAAAGGCTGCGCGATGCGCGGTGCGGCCTCGCTTGCGCTCTCAAAACATGTACATCAGCCTCCAAAAGCTGCAGAAAATGACATGTTTGGAGGCTGATGTACATGTTTGGATAGGGGCGAGGGCGGCGGCGGACGAAAGTCACGCCTGTGCCACGTCCGATGTGCTAGCGTTTGGATGAACAAAACGAGCCCGTGCGGAAAGGAGTCGGACCGTATGCCATGCGATAGCACATCCCCGCTGTCCCGCGAGACCGATGCACCCGAAACCATCGTCAAGTTGGAATGCGATATCGACGACGCATCGCCCGAGGTGCTCGCCTACGCTGCCGACCGCCTGCGCGAGGCGGGTGCGCGCGAGGTGCACTGGCTGCCCCTCTACTGCAAAAAAGGCCGCCCCGGTTGGCAGCTGCAGGTGATCTGCTCGCACGAGGATATCGAACGCCTGCAGACGATTATCTTTTTGGAAACCACGACCAACGGCATTCGTCGCCAGGTCATGGAGCGCGTTTGCCTGCCACGCCGCTTTGAGCGCGTAACGACGCCATGGGGCGAGGTATCCGTCAAGGTGGCCACCCTACCCGACGGCAGTGAGCGCGCGGCGCCCGAGTACGAGGACTGCGCCCGCCTTGCCCGCGAGCACAATGTGCCGCTCCAACGCGTGATGCAGGCGGCCCAGAGCGCGGCAC
>CALJNY010000173.1 GCA_937981515.1 uncultured Collinsella sp.
TCGACCTGTGCGCGCTTGCACGCGGCGAGCACCAAGTTGTCCTCGTAATCGCGATGGAGCGTCAGATATTTGTCGGCTAGCCACAGATCGGATGCGTCTGCACCCACGGCCGTAGCGTTTTCGGTCATGTTCCGAACAAACGCCAACGCCGCATCGCCAATTGCACGGGCAGACGCCTCGTCGAGTGCTCCCCCGCTGGCAAGAACGCTACGCTTCAGCTCGTGTTGGACAACGTACAGTACGTCCTTAGCGATATGCACCGGAAAGAACAGCAACGCCCCCGTCTCCGTCGTCTGTCCAATAAACGCACGCGCGGCAAGCGACTCGGCATGGTCGACGCAAAACGAATCAACCCATACGTTGGCGTCCACCATGATCTTGAGAGGCGCCCCACTCACTGGATCATCCCCTTTTGGCGATAGCGCTCGTCCATGGCTTCGGAATAGATTGCGTCCCAATCACGATCGTCGGACACGGACGACGTAGCGATGCCCAGGTCCGCGTAAAGCTGATCCGCCGCCGCCCATGATGCGGCGAACGGAGTATCGTGCGCGACGGTCTGCTGCCGGTCGTCGACGGCCGCAAGCACTTCCTCGCACTGACCGCCACCCTGCGCGACCTTGGCCACCACCTTTTTGATAAGCTCGGGCAGCGACCTGCCCGAAAGCCGCAGTGCTTCCTCCGCGCGCTCTTTAACCGGGCGATCTACGCGAACATTCACCTGCGCCATGCTGCCAACGGTAGCCATCCCAACCTCACCTTCAGCGTTTGCTAGCCGTGCTAGCATGAGCATATATCTGAGCTAACATCTCGTCAAACAAAAGAAGGCCTGCACCCTGGCGGCTGCGGTGCCACCCGAATGCAGGCCATATACTCAATCGAAAACGCTAACGCAGGTACGCCTTCGCGTTGCCCAGGCTGTAGGCGATCGTTGAGCCGTTGTGCAGCAGCGACGACGTCTGCGGAGTGATCATGCCGGTAATACCCAATGCCAACAGCGCCGAGTTGGTGAGCATCACCTTGGAATACGAACTCGTCAGACGGTCGATAAGCCCCTGGCTCATGCGGCGCAGGCGCACGATTGCGGCCAGATCCGTATCGGTCAGGATGATATCGGCGACCTCCTTGGCGATGTCGCTTCCGCCACCCATTGCCAGCCCCACGTCGGCCAAACCGAGCGCCGGCGAATCGTTGACGCCGTCGCCCACCATGGCAACGTGGCGCCCCTCGCCCTTAATGCGCTCCACATAGGCGTACTTGTCCTCGGGCAGCAGCTCGGCCTTAAACTCGTCGACACCTGCCTCGCGAGCAATGCGCTCGGCCGTGCGCCCTGAGTCGCCCGTGAGCATGACCACGTGCTTAACGCCCAACGCGTGCAAGTCAGCGATGGCCTCGCGGACCCCGGGCTTAAGCGGGTCCTCGATGCCGAGCACGCCCACAACGGTGCCATCGACCGCCAGGTACAGCGGCGACAAGCCCTGCATCTGGGACTCGATGCGCTCCTTGATGTCAGATTCGAGCCGTGCGCCCTCGTCCTCAAACACAAAGTGTGCCGAGCCGATAATCGCGCGACGCCCCTCGATGGACGAAGCGATGCCGTGCGCCACGATGTACTCGACGGCAGCATGGCGCTCGCGGTGCTCGAGCCCACGCTCGTGAGCAGCGTTGACCACGGCACGCGCCACCGGATGCGGGAAATGCTCCTCCAAGCAAGCGTAAAGGCGCAGGATCTCGTCCTCGCTCCAGCCATCGGTGGTGAGTACGCAGGCAAGACGCGGCTGCGCCTCGGTGAGCGTGCCGGTCTTATCAAACACAATGGTGTCGGCCTTGGCAAACGACTCAAAGTACTTGGCGCCCTTGACCATGACGCCCATCTTGGCAGCGTCGCTCATGGCAGTCATGACGGCGACGGAACCCGTGAGTTTGAGTGCGCACGAGTAGTCGACCATCAGTGCCGCTGAGGTCTTGATGAGGCTGTGGGTGGTAAGCGCAACCAGGCCCGCGAGCAGGAAGTTCCACGGGACGATCTTGTTGGCAAGGTCCTCCATGTGCGACTGACCCTCGGACTTGAGCGAGGCGGCCGTCTGCACGAGCGAGACGATCGAGCGGAGCTTGGTCTGAGCCGTGTTGGCGCGCACACGCACCAAGATGCTGCCATCTTCCACAACGGTGCCGGCGAACACGTCGTCGCCCACGCTGCGCTCGACGGCCAGCGGTTCGCCGGTCAGGGTCGCCTGGTTGACCATAGCGCTCCCCTGCTCGACCACGCCGTCGATGCAGATGGACATGCCGGTGCGCACGGCGACCAAATCGCCGGGTTCAAGCTCGGTGGCGGCAACGTTTACCTCAGTGTCGCCGACGACCTTTTGCGCCTTGTCGGGCACATCGAGCAGCGAGTTGATGAGCTCGTTTTCGCTCATGGCGCGGGTGTAGTCCTCGAGCAGCTCACCCACGTTGAGCAGGAACATCGTCTGGCCCGCGGTGTCGACATCACGTTTGACGAACGAAATGCCGATGGCCGAAGCGTCAAGCACAGGAACGGTTAGGCGCGGCTGCGCCAGCTCATGAAGGGCAGCGCGCAAAAATGCCATGTAACCGGCCACGACAAACACCGCACGCAGAGGCGTCGGCAAGAACCAGCGGCGCGCGTAGTGGGCGCCGATAAGTGTGGCAAGATCCATGACGAGCTTGTGCTTGCGCGGCTCAAGCTGCATCACGTAGCCCGACTTGGCATCGGCGATAGCTTGAGCATCGAGTGCGCCCAAGGCGTCGAGCACGCTCGCGCGGCGCGGCTCGTCGTACTCCAGCGCCATCTGGCCAATGCGGCCGTACACGCGCACCTTGTGCACGCCATCGATGTCGCCGCCAAGCTTAAGAAGTGCATCGAGATCGCTCTCTGGCACAGGACCCGCCAATTGAAGACGGGTCCTGCCGGGGATCTCGCTGATAATCGAGAATCTCATAGTTTGTGCCTGGGAGCGTTACTCGGCTGCCTCGTCAGCAGCGGCCTCGCTCTGGGTGATGTAGGCAGCCTCGGCAACCATGTCATCGACGTTGGCCTTGGCCTGCTCGACCATGTCCTGGTAGCAGTTCTTGACGCGCATACCGCACGCGATGCCCTGCACGCAGGCATTCTTTACCGGAGCGCTGGTGAGCAGCTTGATGCCGGCCGTGCCGAGCAGAAAACCGCCACCAACAAGCAGGGTGTTAAACGTGGACTTCTTCATGATGTCTCTCCCTTTTCCGCAACAACTGCGGCACGGTGCCTCAGCACCCGAGTAAACAAGTTTGCTCGAGCACACTTTTAGAAAATAGTTTAGTTTATCTAACTATTAAGTTCAACAATGGTTAACTTTTTGGAAACTATGGGGGTGAACTCAATATGACAAATGGACTGCCCCTTTGTCATATTCCTACAGCTGCCAGTCCGCCGCCTCCTTTTGCAGCGCAACCATGCGGGCGAATTCTCCACCTGCCGCCTTGAGCTGCGCCGGGGTGCCCTGTTCGGCAACCACTCCATTCTTGAGCACAACGATTTTGTCGGCATTTTCCACCGTACGCATACGGTGGGCAATAACGATAACCGTCTTACCTGCAAGCAGACGGGAGAGTGCCTGCTGTACCACGGTCTCGTTCTCCACATCCAAGCTTGCCGTCGCCTCGTCCAACAGCACGATGGGTGCGTCTTTGAGCAGCGCGCGGGCGATGGAGATGCGCTGGCGCTCGCCACCGGACAGCTTGGAGCCGTTCTCGCCGATCATGGTGTCGTAGCCCTGCGGCATGCGGCACACAAACTCGTCGCAGTTGGCGGCACGCGCGGCCGCAAGCACTTCCTCATCGGTGGCATCACGACGCCCGAGGCGGATGTTTCCCATCACCGTGTCGTCAAAGAGCAGCACGTCTTGGAACACGATAGCGTAGTCGCGCAGGAGTACCTCGGGATCGACGCCCGCAACATCCACACCGCCCACGGTAACCTTGCCCGCAGTGGCATCCCAAAAGCGCGCGGCCAGGCGGCTCACCGTAGACTTACCGGAACCCGAAGGACCGACCAGCGCCGTAACTTCGCCTTCCTTGGCGGTAAAGCTCACATCGGTAAGAACTTTCTCGCCGGCGCGGCCGTCCTCGCCCGCACCATAGCCAAATGCCACGTGATCGAACACCACATCGTGACCCGCGGGCTCAAATTTCTCGCTGCCCCGCGCCACAGGCTCTTCCATGATGGAACGCATGCGCTTGGCAGACGACTCGGCGGCAAACAGCTCGGACATTAACATTAACGCCTGGTCAAAGGGCGCATAGATACGGCTCACCATAAGCAGGAAGGCAAACATCACCAAAAAGTCGACCTGCCCGGAGGCGACCATCGCGGCACCCGTGACCAGCGTGGTGGCAATGCCCAGACGCAGGATGGCAAAGGCGGAGTTGACCAAAAGCCCGTTAGCGAGCTCGCCCTTGGTGGTCTCGCGCTCCTCGGCATCGATCACGGCGTTGAGTCCCTCAAGATAATGGGCCTCCTGGTTGGTGGCACGGATCTCGCGAACGCAGTCGAGCGTCTCTTGAATCGCCTCGGTAACCTTGACCTTCTCGGCGCGCACGCGATCGAACACCGGAGTCATGGGGCCGCGTGTTAGATACAGCACGGCAAAGGCCACGGGAACGCTCCAAAACGCCGCGATCGCCAGCTGCCAGCAAAAGAACAACGACGCCACGAACACAATGGCGCTTGCGATGATGGCACCCCAAAGCTCTCCCAGCACGTGGCTGTAGGCGTGCTCCATGGCCTGGACGTCACCCATGATAGTCTCGGTTAAATCGGCCAGATCACGACGACCAAAAAACGACAGCGGCAGTTTGCGCAAGCGCTCGGCGATCTCCATGCGCTGCTTGCCGCACTCCTCGTAAAAGATGCAGTAGGTGTAGTAATACTGCTGCCAGTTAGAGACAAAGAGCAACACAAAAAAGACCAGGAGGCCGCCCACGATCGACAGGGTATCCGGCAGGTCAGCCCCGCTGGCGAGATGCTCGACAAAGCCGGCCATAACCAGGAATAGAAAACCCATGCCGGCCATGGAAATAAGATTGGTGAGCGTGGTCCAGAAAATGCCGCGTTTTACGCCGGCGACGCCTTTATCGGATAGGAAATACTTCTTTTGGAATGAGGCGAACATTTAGGCCTCGCCTCCCTTCGTGACGGCGGCATCCGCGGTCGCAGCAGTAATCTTCCAGCTCGCGGCCTGCTCGTACTCGGCCCGCATCTTGGCATACAGGCCGTTTTGGGACAGCAACTCGGCATGGGTACCCGACTCCTGCACGCTGCCCTGGTTGAGCACCACGATTTGGTCTGCGCCCACTACAGTCGAGAGTCGGTGCGCGATCATAATGACCGTGCGGCCCGCCGCCAGCTTGCTAAAGGCGCGCTGGATGAGCGCCTCGTTCTCGGGATCGGCAAACGCCGTGGCCTCGTCGAGCACCACGATAGGCGCGTCTTTAAGGATCGCGCGGGCGAGCGCCACGCGCTGGACCTCGCCGCCCGAAAGATATGCTCCGCCGGCGCCGAGCATGGTATTGATACCCTGTGGGAGCTTGGCCACAATGTCGTCGCACTGAGCTGCGGAGAGGGCCGCACGCACTTCGTCGTCAGTGGCCGTAGGCTTGGAGGCGCGCACGTTATCGGCAAGTGTTTGCCGGAACAGCTGGTTGGTCTGGAACACGAAGGCGACCTGGTCCATAAGCTCGTGCGGATCCATATCGCGAACGTCCACACCGCCTACGAGCACTCGACCCGAGGAAACATCCCAAAAACGCGGGATCAGGCTTGCGCAGGTTGACTTACCGCCACCCGAGGGACCCACCAGGGCGAGAGTGCTACCAGCGGGAACGCTGAAACTTACATGGCTAACGGCAGGTGCCTCGGCGCCCTCGTACGTAAAGCTCACGTCCTCAAATCGCACGTCGCTGCCGGCAGGGTGCTTGGGTTGGGCGGGCACGGAGAGCTGCTTGGAATCCATGACGCTTCGAATACGAGCCAACGAATCGGCACTCATCTGAGAGGCCTCGCCCACAAACATGAGCTTGGTCATGGCCGTCGGTACCACGGCCGAAAATATCGCGTAAAACGTGAAGTTGGTCATAAAATGCGCGAAGTCCGTCTCGCCTGGCGCCAACAGCAACGCCACGGGCAACAGGAATGCCACAAGGCCATTGAGCGCGGTAAGGTTGAGCACCTGCGGACCTCGGCAGAACGTGCCCGCATAGTTTTGCGCCATGTCGGCGTATTCGGCGATCGCATCGTGGAAGGCCTTAAAGGAGTAGACCGTCTGCTGAAACACCTTGACCACGGGGATGCCTCGTACGTATTCGGTGCCGGTCTTGTTCATCTTGACCAGCGCTCCCATGTAGGCCTTCATGAACTCGGCGCCTTTGCCGCTCATCATGGTAGCCATGGCGCCAAACGAAATGGCCACCGAGATGAGGCATGCCGCGCCCAAGCGCCAATCGAGGGCGAAAAGCAGCACGAGCAAGCCCACGACCATGGCGGCGGCGCCTGCGATATCGGGCAGCATGTGTGCGAGCAAAGTCTCGGTGGAGGCGGCGCATCCGTCTACAATACGGCGCAGCTCACCGGTGGCGTGCGTGTCAAAGTAGCCAAGCGGCAGCTTAAGCAGGTGCTCGCTCGTAGTCTTGCGGATATTGGACGCACAGCGAAACGCAGACAGGTGCGTGCACATGAGCCCCACGAAATAAGCTACGATGCTTGCCAGCGCAAACCCCACGGCCCACCAGCCATACGTCGCGATATCGCAGGCTTCGCTCCAGTTAGGTGCCACGGCGATCAGATCGCGCGCGACAAGCCAAATGCACACGTACGGGCCAAAGCTCAGCAGCTGCGAGAGCGCCGAGAGCGCCATGCCCAAATACGTTAGGAATTTGCGGTCACCGGCATACGCGAGCAACTCGCCGATGCCTCCACCTTCCCTTTTTGATTCCTTTGCCATGAGATTCCTTTCTAACGACTTGAGAGTTAACCGTAATCAACTTATCATTGATATGTTAGCCATGGCTCACAATCGAGCCAGGCGTGGACGTTTCTGCAAAGGAAAGGGACGCTTTTGCAAATGCGGCGGGCAGCGACCGACATAACCGAACTCTACGCACCACAGTTTGAGCAGTTTGGCCTGGAGCTTTCCGGCAATGGCGCCGTCTTTACCGGCGAGGTGGCAAACGACCGGGCGCACGGCCGCGCATGGATCATGCCTCTCTCCCCTGCCTGCATCGTCATGGAGCATTTCATCACCCCGACGCGCGATATGTACCTGGCCGAATACACACCCGAGCCATACGCCTGCGTGAGCGAGGTCAGCGCGCCCACACTTACATGCATGCCCGAGGCTGGCATAACGCCCGCGAACCTTAAACCATTGCATGGACCGTGGCCAAACAATGCCGTTTGCAGCTTTATCCAAGATAGCTGTGGCGAGGAATTAAGCCCGCTGTTTGCGGGGGAGCTTTATCACTCGCGCTCGGTACTCTTTTTGCCTGGATATTTTGACGAACTGGAGCACCGCTATCCCACCGAGTTCGCGGGAATCTTTGAGGCGTTTGCCGAGCCATGGCACGAGGAAGCGACGTCTGCCATCTGCCACACGCCGCGCCGGATTAACGAGGAACGCGCCCGCACCGTAGGCGGACACGTCTATATGCAGGGCATCGTGGAGACCATGGTCGCGGAGCTCGCCTGTTCGCGTGCGGCCCACAAGCAGGCGCGGCAGGCGGCAGACACACGCGTCAGCATAACCATTGCCGAAGAAGCAACGGCAATGATTGAGCGCGCGCTCGACAAAGGCAGACGTGTGGGTATCAACGAGGTGGCCGAGAGGCTCTACACAAGCCGCTCCAAACTATGCGCCACCTTTAAGGCCCAAACTGGCGAGTCCCTGGGCGCCTACATTCGCAGACGCCGTATGGAGCGAGCACAGGACCTTTTGGCCGATAGCTCGCTCACGATAGCGCAGGTGGCTGAGCGCCTAGGCTACCCTCAGCAGGCCGCCTTCGCCCAAGCCTTCAAGCAACACACCGGCACAACCCCCACCGCTTGGCGTTCCCAGCACCAGTAAGGAGCCAGCAAAGGGACAGCCCGTTTACCCCATCCACAAAAAATGAGGGCGCCATCGGCGCCCTCATTCACCAAATTCCATTCAGCCTACCTGAACCGAACGGCCGAGTCGTCTGGCCGGGGAAGCCCCGAGTCGCCGGGGTGTTTGCTCCAAATGAGTTCCGCATGCAAAGAAGGCCACTAAATGTGGCCTTCGTCTTGCGCAGGACTGTTCGAAATTTTGAGGAAGCACCCGCCCTGCCGGGGCTCCCGGGTTCCCGTTTACGAGAGCGACGTTCTCAGCAACTCGTTGAAGAGCTTCGGATTGCCCTTGCCGCGGCTCGCCTTCATGCACTGGCCCACCAAAAAGCCGATGACCTTTTGGTTGCCGTCACGATACTGCTGCGCCTGATCGGCACAGTTAGCCAGCACCTCGTCCACAATCGGCTGCAGCGCGCCGGCATCGCTCACCTGGCGCATGCCGCGCTCGTCGACGATCTTGTTGGGATCGTCACCGGTCTGGGCCATGGCCTCAAATACCTCGTGCGCCTGGTTGGAGCTGATGGCATCGGTCGCCAGCAGCTTGGCCAGCGCCGCCACCTGAGCCGGCGCGATGCCGGACTCGGCGAGCGACACGCCTGCGCCCTTAAGGTAGGCGATCATCTCGTTGACCAGCAGGTTTGCGACCGTCTGGGCCTCCTTGCCGGCCATACCGGCAGCGGCGGCCTCAAAGAACTCGGCAAACTCCGGGTCGCCGGCGATCTGCTCGGCGTCCGCCGCCTTAATGCCAAAGTCGGCCTCAAAACGGACGCGCTTGGCATCGGGCAGCTCGGGAATCTCGCCTCGGCAGCGGTCGATGAACTCGTCATCCAGATCGAACGGCGCCAAGTCGGGATCGGGGAACAGGCGATAGTCGTCGGCCGTCTCCTTCACACGCATAACCACGGTGCGCTTGCGGCTGGGCTCCCAGTGGCGGGTCTCCTGATAGATGATGCCGCCCTCCTCGAGCACCTCGGCCTGGCGGCAAATCTCGTAGGCAAGGCCGTCATGCAGGCTCTTAAACGAGTTGAGGTTCTTGAGCTCGGTCTTGGTGCCCAGCTTGGTCTCGCCGCGGCGGCGCAGCGAAACGTTGCCGTCGCAGCGCATGGAACCCTTCTCCATGGAGCAGTCCGAAATGCCCAGCGTCACAAAAATGCGACGGAGCTTCTCCATAAACAGGCGAGCCTCCTCAGGCGTGCGCAGGTCGGGCTCGGTGACGAGCTCAATCAAAGGCGTGCCGCAGCGGTTGTAGTCGACGAGCGACTCGGCCGCAGCGGTAATGCGGCCCTCGGCGCCGCCCACATGGACCATCTTGGCGGCGTCCTCCTCCATATGAATGCGCAGGATGCGGATGGGCACCGTGTAGGAACCGTCCTCGCGACGCTCGGGCATCTGCAAGTTGGACGCGTCGTAGCTGGCCAGGTGACCGGCGCGCTGGTTACCCTCGCGCATGGTCGACGTCATGGACGTGGACAGGCCCTCGGCGTTGGCCGAGGCGCTCGCCAGGCTCTGGGCCTCGGCCTCGCCAAACGCGCAGTCGGGGCGCGCGGCGGCACCGCGACCGGTCACGTCCAGATCCAGGTGACCGTACATGGCAAAGGCGACCGGACCCTGCGTAGTCTGGAAGTTCTTGGCCATATCGGGATAGAAATAGTGCTTGCGGTAGAACATCGAGTGGCGCTGGATCTCGCAGTTGGTGGCGAGACCGGCATTGACGATGCTCTCGATGGCGCGCTTGTTGGGCACCGGCAGGGCGCCGGGCAGGCCCAGGCACACCGGGCACACGTTGGCGTTGGGCTCGTCATCGTGGCTGAGCTTGCAGTTGCAGAACATCTTGGTATCGAGTGCGGTGAGCTCGGTGTGGATCTCCAGGCCAATCACGGCCTCCCAATCCTGCAGGACCTCGGAAAGCTCCTTCATTACAGCTCGCCTCCCTTCCCGGCAAAATCGGGCGCGACGGAAAGCGCGGGCGCACCCGTGGCGGCATCGGCAAAGCCGCGCTCCAGGGCGCGGGCAAATGTGAGCAGCTGACGGTCCTTAAAGGCCGGACCAACCAGCTGGGCAGAAACGGGCAGCTGAGTATCCTCGCCCAGGCCCAGCGGCACCGAGATGCCACCGTTACCGCAAATATTGAGCGAAATGGTGTACAGGTCGGAGAGATACATCTGCGTGGGATCGCTGATCTCGCCAAACTTAAAGGCCGTGCGCGGCGAGGCGGGCATGAGGATGGTGTCCACCTTGGCATACGCGGCGTCGTAGTCCTGCGTGATGAGCGTGCGGGCCTTTTGCGCAGCGTAGTAGTACTTGTCGTACACGCCCGAGCTCAGCAGGTAGGCGCCGAGCATCTGACGGCGCTTGGCCTCGGCGCCAAAGCCGCGGGCGCGCGAGAGCGAGCTCTGGTCGGACAGGTTGGCGCAGCCCTCCTCCTGATAGCCGTAGCGAATGCCGTCAAAACGGGCCAGGTTGGAGAACGCCTCGGCAGGGCCGATGACGTAGTAGGCGGCGATGGCGGCGTCCAGGTGTGGCAGGTCGACCTCGACCAGCTCGGCGCCCTGGTTCTGCAGCTCCTGGGCGGCGCGCTGAACAGCGGCCTTGACCTCGGGCGTCAGGCCCTCGGCCTCCATAAACGCAGGGATAATGCCCACGCGCTTGCCCTCGATGCTGTCGTTGAGGTGCTCGGTAAAGTCGACGGCGCAATCCTGGCTGGTGCAGTCGTACGGATCGTGGCCCGCGCCGGTAAGCGCGTTCATGGCCAGCGCGACATCCTCGACCGTGCGGCCAAAGGGGCCCACCTGGTCGAGCGACGAGCCAAAGGCAACCACGCCGTAACGGCTCACGGCGCCGTACGTGGGCTTAAAGCCCACCACACCGCACAGCGACGCCGGCTGGCGAATGGAGCCGCCGGTGTCCGAGCCCAGCGAGAGCGCGACCTCGCCCGCGGCGACGGCGGCAGCGGAGCCGCCCGAGGAGCCGCCGGGCACGCGCTCGGTATCCCAAGGGTTGTTGGTGCGGTGGAACGCCGAGCTCTCGGTGGAGCTGCCAAAGGCAAACTCGTCCATGTTGGCCTTGCCCATGGGCAGGCAGCCGGCATCGAGCATGCGCTGGACGCAGGTGGCGGTGTAGACGCTCTGGTAGTCCCCGAGCATGCGGGAAGCGCAGGTGGGGCGCGTGCCCACGAGGTTCATGTTGTCCTTAATGGCCAGCGGCACGCCCGCGAGCGGGGGCAGCGGCTTGCCTGCGGCACGGTCGGCATCCACGCGCGCGGCGGCCTCGAGCGCAAGCTCGGGCGCCACCTGCAGGAATGCCTGGACCCCGCCCTCGCGCGCCTCGATGGCGGCAAGGGAGGCCTGAGCCACCTCGGTGG
>CALJNY010000174.1 GCA_937981515.1 uncultured Collinsella sp.
TCTCGGAAGGCACGTGCAGACCTTTCGTCATGGCCTCCTACCTTTCTTTCGGGCCCCTGTCAGGGCCGATTCGTTAGCGCCCCTCCGTGTGAGGCGTTATTGCTGACGACATATTTATATCCAAAATTAGTTCATACTTCCACCTCGCCCCCGAACGGTTTTATATGAGGGGTGAACGGCATACACATATACTTCACGCATGGCACACTTTGATTTAATAAAGTGTATTTACGTGCTTAAATGCCTTATTAACCGAAAAATCAATTGAAACTAATCTTTGCTAAACCACCCTCAAATTGCATATTTCGTGCAACGATATGAATAGAATTCGCAATTCTCGCTGCGTCTCAACCATTTTGATTTTTATTCAGAAAGAAGTTAGTCCTATTCATTTTTGGCAAACAGATTACCGTTTACCAGACGCTGGATACCGTTCACCGGAAGCTCAGTATAAGGCCCAGCGGATACTGGCTCGCTTTACGGCCCCATTTGTAACAACTTGACTTCTCGGTATAGAAAAACAGGCCCGCTCCCCTCATGGGAAACGGGCCTGTTATCGATAATCGTAGGCAGATTTGAGCGGCCTCGAGAGCCGTCGGGGCCCTAGCGATCGAACTCCGCCAGGGCCTCGCCCAGAAGCCTCAGGCCCTCGCGAAGAACTTCCTCGCTCGCACAGTAGCCCAGGCGCGCGCCGCAGGGAAGCTCAAAGCGGCTACCGGGAACCAACAGCACTCCCCTCTCGGCCAGCAGGCGCTTGCAGAACTCCTCGTCGTCCTCGGGAATATCCAGCTTGATAAACGAGGTGGACACGCCCTGCGGCGCCGTCCAGGAAACGCGGTGCTGCGTGTCGATCCAAGCCTGCGCGATATCGCGGTTTCCAAACACGATCTTGCGGTTGCGCTTGAGGATCTTGTCCTTGTGCTTGATCACATAGGTCGCCAGGGCGTCGTTGAACACGCCGCCGCAAATCATGGTGTAGTCGCGGTACGTGCGGATGCGGTTAGATACCTCTTCGTCTGCCACAACCCAGCCCACGCGGGCCGCAGGCGTCGAATAGGTCTTGGACACCGAGTTGGTGACGATGGCTTTCTCGTACACATCGGCCATCGACATAAAGTCCTCGGTGTTCTCAAGCGGCAGGTACACCTCGTCGCACAGCACATAGGCGCCCACCGAGCGGGCAATCTCGGCAATCTGGCCGAGCATATCGACATCAAGCACCGTACCGATGGGGTTCGATGCGTTATTGATGCAGATAAGCTTCGTGTTGGGGCGCACCAAGCGCTTGAGTTCCTCGATATCGGGCTTCCAGCCGAGCTCCTCGCGAAGCTCCCAATACTCGACCTCGGCACCGAGCGTACGCGGGATCTCATAGAGCGGCGCATAGGTAGGCCACTCGGCGATAACGTGGTCGCCGGGCTCGACTACAGCCATGATGGCGTTGAGGTTAGCGCCCGTGCAGCCATTGGTCTGCAGAATGTGATCGGGATTGACCTCGCGACGATACAGCTTGGCAACCTCGGCCTTAAACTCCGGCGAACCCTCGATCCAGCCGTAGTTCATCTTCTCGCGATCCAGGCGCTCGTAGAACGTGACGCCGTCCTGTTCGTCGAGCGCGCGAAGCTCGCCCATGGTAAGCGACGAAATCGTCGACTGGGCAATATCCCACGTGGCGCTCTTCTCCCAAACGTTGAGCCACTCCTCAACGCCGATTGCCTTGATATCCATGACCGAGCTCCTTACAAAAGCAGTCATCCAATCGTGTTGACGTTCCTCATACAAGAATGGGGCGGTGCGAATACCCGCACCGCCCCAATGGGAGACATCTAATGGCAGCTAGATGTATGTATTAAGACCTGTACGGGTCCTTGAAGACCTTAGAGGTCCTCGCGCCAGAAGGGCATGCTCATGCAGCGCGGGCCGCCGCGGCC
>CALJNY010000175.1 GCA_937981515.1 uncultured Collinsella sp.
TCGACATCCGCAAGCGCTTCGAGCCGCGCGCCGAGGAGCTCGCCAAGAAGTACGCCCTGGCCCCCTACACCATGTTCATCGGCTCCGGCGCCCTGTGGGGCGAGACGATCCTGTTCTCGATGTGCATCCTGGAGGAGATGCAGTGGAAGCGCACCCGCTACATCACCTCGGCCGACTTCTTCCACGGCACCCTCGAGCTCGTGGAGCCGGGCGTCCCGGTCTTCCTGTTCATGGGCGAGGACGAGAACCGCAAGCTCGACGAGCGCGTCCGCGCCTTCCTGACCCGCGGCGTGACCGGCGACACCGACATCAACATCATCGACACCGCCGAGTTCGCGATCCCCGGCCTTGACGACGAGTTCCGCGTCATCGTCTCCCCGTGGATTCTGACGGTGCTCGTGACCGACCGCCTGGCTCGCTACTACGAGACGGTCACCAAGCACAACCTCAAGTATCGTCGCTACTATCACCAGTTCGACTACTAAAGAAAACGGGTGCGGGAACGTGCCGGGCTATTGAGAGGAACACAGAATGAGACAGTACATCATCGCCAGCCATGCGCACTTCGCCACCGGCATCAAGGAGAGCGTCGAGCTGCTCTCGGGCGCTCGCGACAACGTCCACGATCTTTCGATGTTCGTCGATGGCCGCATGGACGTGGCCGAGGAGGCCCAAAAACTGCTGGCAGGCATGTCTGCCGACGATGATGTCGTTGTCTGCACCGACCTCTTTGGCGGTAGCGTTAACAACGAGTTCACCAAGATCGTCCAGACGCGTCCCCGCACGTACCTCGTTACCAACATGAACCTTCCTCTGCTCATCCAGCTGCTGTTCTCTGACGAGTCGGCGCCGGTTGAGGAGACGATTCGCGCCATCGTCGCTGCGGACGATACGCGCGTGAAGTTTGTCAACGATCTTTTGGTCGATGACGAGGAGGAGGAAGAGTTCTAATCCGCAGCACCTACTGACACGCCGTATGACGGCACAAGACCTTTGGGGGGTCACATTATGATTCAGCTACTTCGCGTTGACCATCGCCTGCTTCATGGCCAGGTCGCAGTTTCCTGGGTTCAGGGCCTTGGCTCCAACTGCATCTTCTGCGTGGGCGATAAGGTCGCTAACGACCCGGTGTGGAAGACGACGCTCAAGATGGGCAAGCCTGCCGGCTGCAAGCTCGTCATCAAAGATATGGAGCATGCAATCGAAGCTATCAACTCGGGCGTGACCGACAAGTACAAGATGATCATCTGCGTCGCCACTATCGCTGAGGCAAAGCAGCTTGTTGAGGGCTGCCCGCAGATCAAGTCGGTCAACCTGGGCAACACCAAGCCCAAGGACGAGAAGCGTCCCGACGCTCGTCAGGTCTCTCGTCAGATCTTCCTGACCGCGGCCGAGGAAGCCGATGTGCGCGAGATGCTGGATCGTGGCGTTGAGGTCGAGATTCGACCCCTGGCCGATGACCCCAAGGTCGACTGCGCCAGCGTGCTCTAGGCGTTCAATTTCGAAGAGTCTGAGCTCTTCGTAGTGTCCTATATGGAAAGGGGGATGTATGCTTACCCAAGCAATCCTCATCGGACTTATCGCCGCATTTGGTAAGTTCGACTGCCAGCTCGGTACGCTCTACGCGTTCCGCCCCATCGTCCTGTGCCCGCTCGTGGGCCTGGTGCTGGGGGACCTGCAG
>CALJNY010000176.1 GCA_937981515.1 uncultured Collinsella sp.
CGGATAGGCGGAGGACTCCATACAGGGTTCCTTTCGTTTGAGCCGCTCGGCGGCAGTTGCTAACGTACTTATCGTATCACCAACTGCCGTATCCGCAGTCGAACATGCCCAAACGCCGGTCGGCTAATGAATACCGCGGCCCAAGTCTTTGGCGATTTTGTCTACGCCCTTAAGCGCGGCGCACGTCTTTTTGTTAGAACAATGCCCCGTGCAAACGCCACCCTGAGCGCAGTCGGCGCAGGTGCCCTTGCGGTAGATGCGCACGCACACGGCAACAAACGCAATACCGATTACAGCCAGTACAACAATATCGATAGGTGCCATAGCAAGCCTCCTCTAGTTAACCATCACTTACTTTACCCCATTCTCCACCTACCAAAAAGGGACAGGTTTATTTTGGTCGGTTTTATCTGCGGAAACGCCACATATCTCCCACCAAAAAGCCCGAGTGTCGCTGGGACACCCGGGCTCGTGAAAAGGGGCTAATCCTTATTCGGACTTAAGCGGAAACTGCGGCGGAAGCAGTGTTGGTCTCGTCCTCGTCGGTCCATGCGTGTTTGGGCATGGGACGGAAGATCTGGAAGAGCATCGCAACCAGCAGCACGATAGCGACAATCGTCCAGATACCAAACTGCCCAAGGACAAGCAGGTTGTAGAACTGGTTGATGAACAGGCCGATGACCCAAGCGAAGGCGCACTCGTAGCCGATGGCAATCGCGGTCCACTTGCCGGAGTCCATCTGGTTGCGGATAGTGCCCATGGCGGCAAAGCACGGGGCGCACAGCAGGTTGAAAGCGCCAAAGGCAACGCAAGCGCCCATGGTCGGGAACATGCCGGCAAACGCGGTCCACAGGCTCGGGTCGGTCTCGGCGGCGTCGGCAACGGAAAGCAGCGAACCGGCGGTTGCGACGACGTTCTCCTTGGCGACGAGGCCAGAGACAGTCAGCGCGGTTGCCTGCCAGGTGCTAAAGCCGAGCGGGGCGAAAATCCAAGCAACCAGGTTGCCGAGCATGGCAAGCACGGAGTAGTCCATGAACTCCTCGGGGATGCCGTCCATCGCAGGCAGGAAGCCAAAGGAACCGTTGTAGCTACCAAAGTTGGACAGGAACCAAACCACGACAGTGGACGCGAAGATGACCGTGCCGGCCTTCTTGATAAAGGCCCAGCAGCGCTCCCACACGTGCAGCGCCCAAGAGCGGATCGCCGGGAAGTGGTAGGCAGGAAGCTCCATAACGAACGGCGTCGGGCGGCCGGCGAAGAGCTTGGTCTTCTTGAGCATGAGGCCCGAGGCGATGACGGCAAAGACGCCCAGGAAGTAGAAGAGCGGGCTGATCCACGCGGCAGTGGTGGAAGAATCGCCGATGATGGAACCCATGAGCAGAGCGATGATCGGCAGCTTGGCGCCACAGGGAATAAACGTGGTGGTCATGACCGTCATGCGGCGGTCCTTCTCGTTCTCGATGGTCTTGGTGGCCATGACGCCGGGGACGCCGCAGCCCGAGGACACGAGCATGGGGATAAAGGACTTACCGGACAGGCCAAAGCGGCGGAACACGCGGTCCATGATGAAGGCGACGCGAGCCATGTAGCCGCAGTCCTCCAGGAAAGACAGCATCACAAAGAGCAGGAACATCTGCGGCACAAAGCCGAAGATGGCGCCCAGGCCGCCGACGATACCGTCACAGACGAGCGAATCGACCAGACCACCGTCCTCGGTGCCGCCCGCCACAAGGGCGTCGTGCACCACGGTGGTGATGCCGGGGACATAGGGGCCGTACTGCGCCGGGTCAACCGAGTCGGCGCCGTCGCCCGCAGCCTCGACAGCTGCGTCGTAGGCGTCGCGACCCTGGCCGAGCACATACCAGCCGTCGGTGCCGAAGAGCTGGTCATTGGTGAAGTCGGTCACCGTGCCGCCCAGGGTGGAAACGGCGATGTAGTATACGCAGAACATGATGACGACAAAGATCGGCAGGCCCAGGATACGGTTGGTAACCACGCGGTCGATCTTCTCGGAGGTGCTCATCTTTGCCGGAGCCTTGGTCATGCACTCGTCGATGATGTGCGCGATGACGCCATAGCGCTCACCGGTGATGATGGACTCGGCGTCGTCGTCGCAGTCCTGCTCGCACTGGGCGACCAGCTCCTCCACGCGAGCGGCCTTCTCCTTGGTGAGGTTGATGAGCTTGCAGGCGTCTGCATCGCGCTCAAACAGTTTGACGGCGTAGTAGCGACGCTTGTTGGCGGGAACGCTCGCCGGAAGGTTGTTCTCGATGTGGTCCAGAACGTCCTCGATGGAGGAGTCGAACTTGTGCTCCGGCACCTGGCCCTTGGAAGCAGCGGACTTCTTAACCTGCTCGAACAGCTCCTTGATGCCCTTGTTCTTAAGAGCCGAGATCATCATGACCGGGCAGCCGAGCTTCTTGGAAAGCTTGTCGGTGTCGATATTGTCGCCGTTCTTATCGACCAGGTCGGCCATGTTGAGGGCAACGACCACGGGCAGCCCGGTCTCGATGACCTGAAGCGCCAG
>CALJNY010000177.1 GCA_937981515.1 uncultured Collinsella sp.
TGAACTGCATCCCAATTCTTGGACGGGCTAATTAGCGGCCTACGCCGCACATAGGGACTGATTCCGGAACTCCTCCGGGGTCAGTCCCTTTAGTTTAACCTGCCTCCTTCTCGTGTTCCAGTGGACGACGTATTCGTCGAGGTCTCTCTTGAAGTCTTCGAAGCAGAGCCATTCCCTCCCCCTGAAGAGCTCGTCCTTCATGTGGCCGAACACCTGCTCGGTCGCCCCGTTGTCGATGCAGTTGCCCTTCCGGGACATGCTCTGCACCACGCCGGCCTTCTCCAGCCTGCTGCACCACCCGGCCTGCTGGTATTGCCAGCCCATATCGGAGTGCAGTATCGGGCTGGCACCCTCGGGCTTCCTGGATATGAACTCGTCGAGCAGCTCATGCTGCTGGGCCATGTCGGGGTGCAGCGACGTGGACCAGGCGACGATCTCCTTGCTGCCGAAGTCGTAGATCGGCGCGAAGTAGGCCTTGCCCCAGGGCTGCTTGAACTCGGTGACGTCGGTGCCCATCTTCTGCCAGGGCCCGTCGGCTTCGAAGTCCCTGCCGATGACGTTTTCGAAGGTTTTGCCGACCTTGCCCCTGTAGGAGTTGTACCTGTGGTAATCGGTCTCGCGGCGGATCCCGCAGCTGATACCCATCTCGTGCATCATCTTGAGCGCCGTCTTGTCGGCTATGCGCACGCCCCGCTCGGCTCGCAGGCACATGGCGATCTGCCTGTGGCCGCACCCGTTGGCGGTGCGCGAGAATATCTCGGCGGCGGCCTCCCAGAGCTCGGGCCTGGTGGGCGCCTTGGGGTGCGAAAGCGCGTAATAGTAGCTCGACCTCGCCAAGCCGGCGCATTCCAGCAGGTCAACGAGTGGGTACTGCCCTGAAAGCCCGCTCACGACAACCGCTTTCTCTCGGTTCGGGAGCGCTTCTCCGCCTTCAGGGCTATCGATTTTTTTAAGTAGGCGTTCTCGGCCTCGAGCTTCCGGACCCTCCGCTCGAGCTCCTGCTCGCGCGTCATCTCCTTGGCCGGGGAGCCGGAGCCTTTCGGCCTCCCCTTGGGCTTCGGCCTGAGCGCCTCCGGACCTTCCTCCCTGTATGCCTTAAGCCATTTCTTGAGAGAGCTCGGCGAGGCTATCCCGAACTTCGCCATGGCCTCGGGCTTCGTCATGCCCTCGTCAACGACCGCCCTGACGGCGGCCAGCTTCGTCTCAAACGAGTAGGCGGCGTGCTTCTTTCCCATCATAGCTAGAACCTCGATGCCTGCTGATCTGTAGATGTCTAGCCATTTTCTCACGGTTTCCTCTGGTATCCCGAGCAGAGCCGCAATCGATGCGCGGCCTCGCCCCATGTCGTACAGCTCGGCCGCGCGCAGCCTCAGACCGACGTCGTACAAAGCGTTTCCAGCCATAAAAGGGCCTCCCATTTCTCGTATCCAAGAAATGGGAGGCAGTTCATACAAGGCCGGGGGCGCTTTTGTACAAAAGAGCGCCGCTGCGATGTGTGTGCAGGGGCGCTCTTTTGCGTTGGTTCTTATTATGTGAGCTCGGCCCTAGGCCAGCGCGCGTACGTTTGAGGAGATCTTCAGCACCAAAAAATCGGTCGAGGAGCCCAGCTTGAGCAAGTCGCCGTCGTGGATAGGAATCTGCCTGTCCTCGTCATCAGCGGTGCGCAGCGAGCGTGGCTTTTCGATAACGGTGGTCGCGCCACTGCGTGTCACCAGCACCGTTCCATTAGTAGAATGAAGGCCGCTTGCGAGCCATGTGCCGTTGGAAAACGCTACGCGCAGGTGCCGGCGGGATACATCGGGTCCTACATTGGTGATGGCGTTTCGGTCGTGTGCAAAAGAGCCTAGTACCGTACCCTCGGGATC
>CALJNY010000178.1 GCA_937981515.1 uncultured Collinsella sp.
GCCCGTGGGTTATACCCTAAGAGCAAACCACCCTTTTTAAGGGTGGTTCTGATTATCACGGGACTGTTTTCTCAGCCCAATTCCCAACCTCTCAATCAAAGATCTCAATCTGTAACATCTAGACCCGATTTGGGCGGCTAGGTGTTACAGGTCGAGATATACCGGTGGGTTGGGTCCCGTTTGTCTAAATCTGTAACATCTGGGGCTCATTTTGCCGAGTTGTTGTTATAGATTGAGATTTTCTGGCAGGCGGGTTTGGTTTGTCTCGATCTGTAACAGGTAGGGGTCAAAAGTGGGTCTTACTGTTACAGATTGAGATTGTTGAGGTTGGGTCGAGGGGAATATCTCGATCTGTAACAGTAAGACCCAGTTTTGCCGCGTAACTGTTACAGATTGAGACAAACCGACGGGCCGTCCCGTCCCATCCACCTGCTGCCACCTGATATTCGCCGATTTCCGTTGTGCCGCTGTGCCTCCATGCCATATCCTCTAGACAACTACGCGGCATCATCGCCGCCGCGCCTACAAGAGAGGAATATCCATGACCGCACCTGCATCCAAGCTGCTCCAGCCCATTACGGTTGGCCCCCTTGAGCTCAAGAACCGCATTATGTTTCCGCCGCTGACCACCGGCTACGAGGAGCGTGACGGTTCCATCGGCGAGCGCAGCCTGGCTTTTTACGAGCGCTTGGCCCGTGGCGGCGTGAGCTACATCGTCATCGGCGACGTTGCTCCCGTCATGACCGCAAGCCCCACGCCCAAGCTGGCAACCGACGCCCAGATCCCCACGTTTAAGGCGCTGGCCGATGCCGTCCACAAGCACGGCGCCAAGGTCGCGCTGCAGCTGTTCCACCCCGAGTACGATGTGCCCGGTGTCGGCCGCATGGTCATGGGCTCCATGGCTGCCGCCAAGGCCGCGCAGGAGGCCAAGGCCGCCGGCGACGAGGAGACCTTTGCCGCCAAGATGGCCGAGTCCAACGAGATCCGCAACCAGGCCTACGCCAAGCTGCATCACGACATGCAGCACTTTGTGAACGAGGCGAGCGTAGAGCAACTCACCCAGATCAAGGAGGCCATCGCTGCCTCGGCCGCCCGTGCGCAGCAGGCCGGCATCGACGCCATCGAGGTCCACGGCGATCGTCTGGTGGGTTCGCTGTGCTCGGCCATCCTCAACCAGCGCACCGACGAGTACGGCGGCTCGTTCGAGAACCGCGTTCGCTACGCGCTGGAGGTCGTCGCTGCCATTAAGGAAGCCGCGCCGCAGCTGATGGTGGAGTACAAGCTCCCCGTGATCATGGAGAACCCCGACGGCACGCCGCGCGGCAAGGGCGGCCTGCAGCCCGACGAGGCCTGCGAGTTCGCCAAGCTGCTCGAGGGCGCGGGCATCGATATGATCCAGGTCGCACAGGCCAACCACACCGGCAACATGGGCGACACCATTCCGCCCATGGGCGCCATGCCCTACAACTGGACGCTGCCCGTGGCCGAGCGCGTCAAGGCCCTGGTCTCCGTGCCGGTGGCAACCGTGGGCCGCGTGGTTTCGGTCGAGGCCGGCGAGAAGATTCTGGAAGACGGCGTCGCCGACATCATCGCCTATGGCCGCTCGCTCATGTGCGACCCCGACATTGCGCTGAAGGCCGCCACGGGTGAGCCCATCCGCGAGTGCCTCAACTGCAACAAGGGTTGCGTCGATGCGATTCAAAACCGCAAGTACATTTCGTGCGTGCTCAATGCCGAGAACGGCGACGAGGCGACCATCGCCATCAAGCCGGGCGAGGGCGACAAGAAGATCGCCGTGGTGGGCGGCGGCATCGCCGGCCTGGAGGCCGCGCGCGTGGCGGCCAAGCGCGGCTACGACGTGACCGTCTACGAGGCGAGCGATCATCTGGGCGGCCAGATTGTGCTGGCGGCCGCGCCTCCGCGCAAGGACGAGATCATGCGCTCGGTCGAGTACTACGAGAAGATTCTGCCCGGCCTGGGCGTGAAGGTCGAGCTCAACCATGCCGCTACCGCTGAGGACCTCAACGCCGCCGACGCTGCGATTGTGGCCGTGGGCGCACACGACGTGGTCATCCCCGTTCCGGGTGCCGATTCGGAGAAGGTCGTCTCGAGCTGGGACGTGCTGGCCGGCAAGGTGGAGCTTACGGGCCGCGTCGCCGTCATTGGCGGTGGCCTGGTGGGCACCGAGACTGCCGAGTACCTGCTGCAGCACGGCTGCGAGGTGGCGATCGTGGAGATGCTCGACAAGATTGCCGCGGGCGAGTCCGAGACCATTCTGCCGCTGATTATGAGCGACTTTGCAGAGCACAACGTGGAGCAGCACGTGAAGACCCGCCTGACCGCCATTACCGACGAGGGCGTGGAGGCCATTTGCACCACCGAGGACGGCGCCGAGGAGCCGGTAAAGATCGCCTGCGATTACGTGGTGATGGCCGTGGGCTCCAAGGCCAACGCGTTTGACCTGGATGGCGTGACGGTGCCCGTGACCTGCGTGGGCGATTGCTCGGGCGAGCGCACCGCCGACATTGCGAGCGCCATTCGCACGGCGTATCACGCGGCCAACGAGTTGTAGTTGAACATCGCGGCCAGGCGGGGCGGTAGCACGGATCCGTCTCGCCCGGCTGTGTCCCGTCGGGTGTCAACCGGTGCGGGGCCTGCAAGCGCAGCAGGTCCCGTCCTTTTTGTTTTGCTCCGATGAATGGCAATGCGCGGTAATCATGAGGAGTGAGGACGTCTGCTGCCTTGCAGATCACTCAAAAATATTGGGGGAGGGGTTAATAACTATATCCTCTATACCAAAGGACATAAAGAGATGCCAATTTTGTTGACAAGCGAATGACGATTAGCTGCGAGTCAGCTACCAGCGTAAATAATCGATAAAGAAATGTCGTAATTTGGTGCCAAATGCCCAGATAACGCCGCGTCTATTTTAATTCAAGACTTTAGTCTGCTGGCCGCGCAGCGGCCAGCTTTAAACCACCCGCTACG
>CALJNY010000179.1 GCA_937981515.1 uncultured Collinsella sp.
TTTAGTGGAGCCGGCATTTCTGGGGCTGCTTGGCCATCTGCCGGTGCTGATTGTGCGGCTGTCCGCCTTTATCGTCGCGGTCGCGATGATGGTCGACGCGTTGTGCTCGTTGGCGAGCTGGCGGCGTCTGTCCGATCAGCTGGAGCGCGTCCGGGCCGACCTTGCCGACCGCATCAATGAGTCGCTTGCCGATGCCTCGGACTCAGTGCTCGAACGTATTCCCGATTCTACGATTGACTCGGTAGCACAGACGCACATCCGTAGCCGTGCCGTTAACGCGTGGCTGGCCGAGCTGGGTGACGCCGCGCTCGATGCCCTGCGCGAGAAGGCTTCGATGCCGACGTTTATCGCGGATGGTGCTCGCGGCCTGGCGCTTGCCGCCCGCCGCGTGGCCGATGCCGCGCCGAGCATGCCGCGTCCGTCGCTCAGTCGTCGCCTTGCCGGCAAGCGCATGAGCCGCCCGGTGCCGAGCGTGTCACTCAGCCGCCGCGACCTACGCTTCTTTAACGCCTTCCCGCGTCTGCGCATCAATCGCTACGAAGGTGTCATTCGGGCTACCGACCTCCGCGACCGAGCCCGCGAGCTGTTCCGCCGCTAGCCGGGACGGGCACGCTCACGGCTTCCTTGCTCGCGTATTTCCCGTTCGTTTCGCGCCCGTTGCCGCGCCGTTTCCAAGATTGCGGCACCGTTGGAGACGGCAAGATCTGGGTCGAGCCGGTCGAAGAAGTTATCCGTATCCGCACCGGCGAACACGGCCCCGCCGCGGTGTAGGACAATCTTTCGCCTAGCGGGCGCGTCTCTCTTGGGACGCGCCCGCTCTCGTCTACAATATAGTGCAGACGAAGGAGAGGCATGCCCATGATCAAGATGTTTGCGAGTGACTTAGACGGAACGCTGCTGAACGCCCTGCACGAGGCGGATGGGACCATCCGCCGTGCCATTCGCGAGCTGACCGAGGCTGGCCTGCATGTGGTTCCCGCGACCGGACGCTCGACGTTGCCAATCGGCGAGCATGGCTTTACAGGTCTGGCACTCGACGCCTGCTGCTCCAACGGATCCATCGTGCGCAACAGCCACGGCGAGGTGCTCAAGACCTGGACCATCGACCCGCAGGTTACCGAGGAGCTGCTCAAGGCGTTTCCGAACATTTGCTTCGACTGCTCCACGCCCGACGGCATGTTCTCGAGCGGTTCGTTCGAGATGCACCAGGCGGGCTTTAAGAAGGACAGCCCTATCAAGCGCATCGTGATGCGCGGCATGCGCGCGCGTGGCGGGTATCACGAGGAGCAGTATTTCGATCAGTCAATCGGCGACATCCTGCGCCACGATGTGTGTAAGATCAACTGCCGCGTGACCTCGCCCGAGCTGGAGCGCGACCTTAAGGCATATTTGGCCGAGCGCTCGGACCGTGTAGTCAACGCGCCGTTTGACCCGGTGATGTTTGAGATCACGGACGCGGCGTGCAACAAGGGCGAGAGTGTGTCCTGGCTGGCGGGCTACTACGGCATTGCCGAGGACGAGGTCGCGGTCTACGGCGACGGCGGCAACGACATCGCCATGCTCAAGCGTTTCCGTCACAGCTATGCCACCAAGAATGGCAGTGACGCGGCCAAGGCCGCCGCGAGCGCGACTATCGGCAGTTGCATGGTCCACGCCGTCCCCAAACACATGCTCGCCACCATGCACAAGCAAAACTCCCGCACCGTCATCGAATAATGTGACAGAGGGACTGCCCCTTCGTCACATCCCAAATATTGCCTTTACGTGTTGATGCACACGGTGTGCAATAATACTCGCACTGTGCAATAGCGCACAGGCTGAGTAACAAGGAGGACGTTTGTCCCAGCTCGAGAAATGCGATCGCCGGTCCCTTCGCTCGCAGCGTGCCCTTCGCCAGGCACTTGCCAGCGAGCTTGCCGAAAGCGGCGACCTTTCGCGCATTAATGTCGCGTCGCTCACCGAGCGCGCTGGCCTTACGCGCCGCACGTTCTATTCGCACTACCGCGATATCCCCGACTTTATCAATCAAATCGAGGACGGCTTGCTGGCCGAGATCCGTGAGCGCATTGAGCTCATCACCGCAGCTCAGCTGCCCGATCTCTATCACAACATCGATGAGCTCGAGCCGGCACCCGGTTCGGTTGAGTTGCTGCGCTACCTTGCGGCCAACCGCGATTTAATCGGATCGCTGCTGGGCCCGGGCGGCGACCCCGCCTTTATTAAAAAGATCATCGATACCGCACGCGAGGCCGTGGTGCCGCGCGCACAGACGGGCATTTTGGGCTTGGCGCTGGGCACCTTCTTTGACTACTACGTCACCTATGTCGTGAGTGCCGAGGTCGGCATGATCCAGCGTTGGTTTGAGCGTGACCTTTCTGAATCGCCCGAGACCATGGCGCGCATTATGACGGTTATCGCCTTTGTGCGCCCCGGCGACCTGTATGGCCAACCCATCGATATCAACGTGCCGGAATACGGCATGAAGCTATTGAACCTGCAGCTCGAGGACGCGGTCGACACCACCGCAACCGTCGAGTCCAACAACTAAGAGGAGAGACAATGAGCAAACTCGTCGAGGGCATTAAAGACCGCGTGGTCGCTGCTGCACGCGAGGCCGCGCCCGCCGTGGTGGACGCCGCGCAGAAGGCCGCGACCGCGGCTGCCGAGAAAGTTGCCGAGGCAGTTGCCGATGCCAAGAACGCGGCAGGGGAGACGTCCGTTGCTAGCGAGCCCGCCACTGCCGCCGAGCCCGTAGCCGCCGCCCACGCCCCCGAAGGCGCGATCTTCAACCCCGAGGACGCCCGCGGCAACCTGCACCTGGGCATCGACGTGGGCTCCACCACCGTTAAGCTCGCCGTGCTCAACGACGACAACCAGATCGTCTACGCCAAGTACCAGCGCCACCACACCGATGTCCGTGCCTGTGCCCGCGACCTGTTCGAGGGCGCTGCGACCGTGCTGCCGACGGCCCAAATGACCTGCGCCATTACCGGCTCGGGCGGCCTGCTGCTGTCCCAGTGGCTCGACCTGGAGTTTGTCCAGGAGGTCATCGCCAGCAAGCGCGCTGTCGAGACCCTCATCCCGGCCACCGACGTCGCCATCGAGCTGGGCGGCGAGGACGCCAAGATCATCTACTTTGACAACGGCATCGAGCAGCGCATGAACGGCACCTGCGCCGGCGGCACGGGCGCGTTCATCGACCAGATGGCAACCCTGCTGCACACCGATGCCAGCGGCCTTAACGAACTCGCGGCCAACGCCACCACCATCTATCCCATCGCCAGCCGCTGCGGCGTCTTTGCCAAGACCGACGTCCAACCGCTGCTCAACGAGGGCGCCCGCCCCGAGGACGTGGCCGCCTCCATCTTCCAGGCTGTCGTGACCCAGACCATTTCGGGCCTGGCGTGTGGCCGTCCCATCCGCGGCAACGTTGCCTTCCTGGGCGGCCCGCTGCAGTACCTCTCCGAGCTGCGCCACCGCTTCTACCTCACGCTCAACCTGGGCGAGGAGCACCGCATTGTGCCCCAAAACGCCCACCTGTTTGTGGCGAGCGGCGCCGCCATGGCGCACGAGTCCAACAAGCTCAGCACGTTCCCGCAGCTCATCGAGGCCATCGATGCCCTGGGTGACACACAGGGTGCCGAGGTCGCGCGCCTGGCTCCGCTCTTTGCCCCCGACGAGGACTTCGCCGAGTTCAAGACCCGCCACGACCAGGAAGTCGTCCCCAAGGGCAAACTCGAAGGCTACACCGGCCGCGTGTTCATCGGCATCGACGCCGGTTCCACCACCATGAAGGCTGCGCTTGTGGGCGAGGACGGCCAGCTGTTGCACACCTGGTACGGCAACAACAACGGCGACATCCTGGGCACGGCCAAGGTCATCATGGCCGATTTCTACAACCACATCCCCGCCGGCTGCACCATAGGCCACGTGACCACCACGGGCTACGGCGAGGCGCTGCTCATCGAGGCCCTCAAGGCCGACTCCGGCGAGATTGAGACCGTCGCGCACCTGCGCGGCGCCAAGGCATTCCTGCCCGGCGTCGAGTTCATTCTGGACATTGGCGGCCAGGACATGAAGTGCCTGCGCGTCAAGGACGGCGTTATTGAGCACATCATGCTCAACGAGGCCTGCTCGTCGGGTTGCGGTAGCTTTATCGAGAGCTTCGCCGTCTCTATGAACATGGACGTGCGCGCGTTCGCCGATGCCGCCATCCATGCCAAGGCCCCGGTCGATTTGGGCAGCCGCTGCACGGTCTTTATGAACTCGCGCGTCAAGCAGGCGCAAAAGGAAGGCACCACGGTGGGCGACATCGCGGCCGGCCTGTCCTATTCCGTCATCAAGAATGCCCTCTTCAAGGTCATTAAGCTGCGCGATCCCAAGGAGATCGGCAGCCAGGTGATCGTCCAGGGCGGCACCTTTATGTCCGATGCCACACTGCGCGCATTTGAGCAGC
>CALJNY010000180.1 GCA_937981515.1 uncultured Collinsella sp.
AGCAGCACGTCAAAGGTGCGACGGCCCTCGATATCGAAAGCGTGCGTCGCCAGAATGCCGAGCACCATGTACTCGGTAAAATGCGCGCACTTGCGAACGACGAAGTTGGTCACCCACTCATACGGAAGCCCCATGCCGTGCAGAAAGCCGCGAACGGCCTCCATAATCGACAAGCTCAATGAACCGGATCCCGTGCCGGGAACCATCGAATTGCCCCAGATGAGCAGCACCATCAGGCAGGTCGCGACCGCCCATTTTCGATCGAGTTTAAGCATGCAGAAGTTATGCCTCCGCACAGAGCGGCTCAAAGCTGGCGGTGCCGCCCTCGATAACACTCAGATAGGCACGGCCCGTGCGCCTCACCGCTGCAGACTGCAGGCGGTCGATCTCCTCCTCGAGAATCTGATTGACGCGCTCGTGACGACGGTTCTCCATGATGCCGGCAGCGATGGCCTCGGCACGCTCGATACCTTCGCGCGAGATGCGGGCGGTATCCTCGGGGAACACGGCGCTGTGGCGACCGACGTAAGCGGGGGCAGCGGGCTGAGGAGCAGGCGTAAACACCGGAGCGGCAACGGGAGCAGGCTCGACGGCCTCGTCCAAAATTGCGGCAGCGGCTGCCCACATGCCCTCGTGGCCCGAATAATCGGCCATGGGGACGTCTTCCTCGGAAGTCGCATCAACAGGCTCGTCAACTGCGACGGACCGGGACGCGGAGGCCGGGACATCAACCGGGGCAGCGACCACATACGGCATGTCGTTCGAGATGACCGGCTCGTCAAGGTCATCGAGATCGATAGCCGCAGCAGAGGCGTCGCTGATGATCGGCATGTTGGCAAGGTTCGCGTTGTACGGCACCGCCTCCGCCGCCTGCTGCTGTGCAGGGGCGCCCCACAGCGAGCTTTCGGCAGCGCGGCGGGCGGCAATAGTCTCCTCGTCGACGGCCAGCGGCTCGTCGGCGTAGGGGTCAGCGGCGGTGGCGGCGGCCGGAGTCACGGGCACGGCAGTGTCATACGTAACGGTTTGAGCCGTGGCGGCGTTGTTGGCGGCGTTAGCCACGGCCGCCACAAAGGCGGCCGTGCTGCCCGCAGGGGCGGCATGAGAGCCCGAGACGGCGCGCGCAGCGGCAGCGATGTCATCGCGGTTATAGGAGCCGGTCTGTCCGCCGTAGGTGAGTTCGTCGATAGCGACCTGGTAGACGTCGCGTGAGCGCGTGAGATCGCAGCTGACCGGCGAATCGTCGTCGAGCATGCTATCGATCATGGACCAGGCGTCGGCCTCGCTCATGGCGTCTGCGGCGCGAGCGATGGTGGGGACGCCATCGTCGGCACGACGGCGCTGGAAGGCACCGGTCAGGCCGGAGAAAACTGAAGAGGGCTGCGCGGCGTTTGCCTGAACGGCAGGAGCCGCAGTAGCAACGCCCTGAGGAGCAGCCCACTGCTGTTGAGCGGGCATCGAGGCGGTCTGGAACTCATTTTGATGCTGGTTGACGTTCGCGGCGCCACCCATGGCGTCGGGCTGGAACAGGCGCTCGGCATGCTGCGCGCGATATTCAGAAATGCCGAGCGAGGCGGCATAGATACCCACGCCCGCCACCGCACCCACGGCAAAGGGAACAGCGCCCGCGACGACCGTCTCGTTCACCGACGAAAACGGCAGCGTGGCAGCATACATCACCACGGGAGCGGCAAGGCCGATTCCGCAGGAAAGTCCAGCAAGGACTGCTCGTTGTGTTGCATCAGAAGAAGCCATGAGCTCTCCCCATCTTCCAGCACCCAAATCGCATCATTCAGTTGGCTGCGCGAGAGAAGATGAAGCGGGGCTATGCCCCAAAGCAACGGTATATGGTTCGTTTCATCTGCGTTTTCCGTCGCGAAGCTTAACAGCTATTATGCGAAACCCCCTTGGGGATTGCAAGCGACGAAGCGGGATTGAAACGGGAAAATCGCTGCTTGCCGGTCGTGAGGTCAATAATTGTTGGCGAGCGGCTATACGAAAAGGGCCAGGATCTAAACCCCGGCCCTTCTGGCATGTCTATGGTTGTTGTCGTGTGCAGCGGACGGCCTAGAACGTCTGCTCGTAATCGCTGTGCTTTTTTGCCGAACGCACCAGGAACTCCTGGTTGGTATTGGTGCCCTTGAGGCCCTTGATAAACGACGCGGCCGCGCGCTCGGTATTGTTCATGCCGGCGAGGATACGGCGCAGGCCAAAGACAAACGGGCGCATCTGCTCGTCGACCAGCAGGTCCTCGTTGCGCGTGCCCGAGGCAACGGGATCGATGGCCGGGAAAATACGGCGGTCAGCCAGGTCGCGGTCGAGCTTGAGCTCCATGTTGCCGGTACCCTTGAACTCCTCAAAGATGACCTCATCCATCTTGGAGCCGGTATCGATGAGGGCGGAGGCCAGGATGGTGAGCGAGCCGCCGTTCTCGATGTTGCGGGCAGCGCCCAAGAAACGCTTGGGCGGATACAGGGCCGCCGAATCGACGCCGCCCGACAGGATACGACCCGAGGCGGGAGCGGCCAGATTGTAGGCGCGGGCAAGGCGCGTGATGGAGTCGAGCACCACCACAACGTCGCCACCCAGCTCCACGATGCGTTTGGCACGCTCGATCACGAGCTCCGCCACGCGAGTATGGTTATCGGCGGGCATATCGAAGGTCGAGGCCACGACCTCGCCCTTGATAGAGCGCTGCATATCGGTGACCTCTTCGGGGCGCTCGTCGACGAGCAGGCAGATGAGGTGCACCTCGGGATTGTTGATCGAGATAGACTGGCAGATCTTCTTGAGGATCGTGGTCTTACCGGCCTTGGGCGGAGACACAATCAGACCGCGCTGGCCCTTGCCGATCGGCGACACGATATCGATGGCGCGACCGGTGATGGAATCCTTGCCGTGCTCCATACGCAGCGGCTCGTTGGGATAGACCGGGGTGAGGTCACCAAACTTGGGGCGGTTGCGAATCTGCTCGGGGTCCAGACCGTTGACGGTCGTGATCTTGGCGAGGCCGGCGCGCTTGTCGCCGCCGCGCGAGGGGCGCAGCGATCCCTCGATAACGTCACCCGTGCGCAGGCGTGCGGAGCGGATGAGATATGCGGGAACAAAGGCGTCGTCGTTGGACTTCATGTAGCCGTGGGCATGGATGATGCCGGAGCTGTCCGGGCGAATCTGCAGAATGCCCTTGATGTCACGGAAGCCCTCGGCCTTCGCAGCGGTGGTGTAGATCTCTTCGACGAGCTCGGCCTTCTTCTTGCCGGTCGTCTCGATCTCGAACTCCTTGGCCTTTTCACGCAGCTCGGCGACCTTCATGGCCGCGAGTTCCTCGCGCGAAAGCGTAGGCTCGGTCGGGGCGGCATTGCGCTCCTTATTACGCTGCTTGCGATCGCGCTGACGGTTGCGGCGGTCGTTGTTGCGCTCGTCTTTGCGCTCGTTGCGCTCGTCGTTGCGCTTGTGCTGACGACGGTTGGGGCGGGCGTTCTCGTCGGACTCGGCGGTCGTGGTGCCCTTGGCCGCCGGAGTCGCTGCGTCGCTGTCGGCCGGGACTTCGTTATCGGCCTTGGTATCGGCATCGGCGTTGGGCTCGGAATCGGCCTGCTGCTCGACTGCCTTAGCCTTTGCAGACTTCTTGCGCGTACGCTTGGGCTTCTCGGCTGCCGGCTGACCGGAGTTCTCGGCATCGGAAGCGGAGTCGACGGTTGCCTCGGCGACCTCGTTGCCAGAATCCTCGAACGCGTCCTTTTTCGAACCCTTAGCCTTGGACGAGCGCTTAGCGGCCGTGCGACGGCTGCGACCGGGACGGACATCGGCGGGCTCGCCCTCGGCGTGTGCTCCGGCCTCGGTGACAGAGGCTCCCTGGGCAGGAGCGTTGGCGACGGGCGCGGGCGCGGCGGTCATCGAGGCGTCCTGAGCTGCGGCTGCTGCAGCGGCGGCAGCCTTCTCGGCCTCGACGAAGGCCTTGGGCTTGCGGCCGCGGCGGTGCGGGCGAAGAGCGGGATCGACGACGGGAACCTCGTTGGCCTCGGCGGGTGTTACAGACTCAGAGGGCTGCGAACCCTCCCCTACCGCAGAACGAGCCGGAGCTTCACCGGACTCTTGAGCCGCCTGCTCAGCATCCTGCTGAGACTTGGCCGCACGACGACGCGTGCGCGGAGCCGGCTTCTCGGTCGGCTGCCCCGCGTCAGGGGCCTCGGTGGCCGCAGGCGCCTCGGAGACGACCGGCGCTGCAAGCTCGGTCAGTGCCGCGGCCTCGCGCTCGGCGGCACGGCGACGGGCGTGCACAACCTGAGCCTCGCTAATCTGCGCCAGCGCACGGGCCTGTGCGACCTCATCGGAAATCGGCGCGGCGGAGTCGGCCGCAACGGTGCGCTTGGCGCGCGTCGTGCGACGCTTGGGCTTTGCAGCCTCCTCGCCGTCAGCGGCGGGCTTAGACGCACGGCGTGTGCGCTTGGGCTTTACGGACACGGCATCCCCTTCGACGGCAGGGGCAACTCCCTCGCCAGCGGCAGGCGCGACCTTCTCAGCCGATGCGGGCGCAGGCGTCGAAGCGGCCTTGGGGGCCTCAGGATCCGAGACCTGCACCGGCGCGGGTATCGCGACCTGGTCCGACGCAACCGGTGCAGCGGGAGCGGTTTGCGCCGTCGTTATTTCGTTTTCTTGCTGTTGATCAGACACAGTGTTTGCTCAACTTTCTTTTCAAGCCCTGTGATCACATGCTCCCTGCATAAACCTTCAGGGCGGCTAAACAGTCTAGCTCCGTCCAAAAAGCGACGGGCATCATTGATCTGTATCAAAATGATTGCGTTAATTACGCAGGGTAAGTGTAGCACAACCGCCACCACCTGCAACTTAGTCATCGGGGACGTTCTTAAACGCCCAGTCATCAGGGACACTCCTCCTCAAAAGTGTCTTAATCAAAAGCGCCTTGAAATGTCGCGCTAGAGGAGTGAAACCGTGGCATCCGGAATAGCCACGCCACGAATCGCGCTTATCTACTACGTTTGACCCACGACCCCTGACCATTCCCTCGATCTTCCTAAAATCGCAAGCCCGCTACCTGCGGTTTTAATATCGCACCTTTAATCATGGTTCGGGGTATGCGACTAAACGTAGTAGATAAGCCCGATTCGTGGCGGACGGTTTCGTGCCGCTCACACCCGCGACAAAAATGATCTGCATTCCTCCGTCCCCAAGGGGTCATTTTCAAAACTATGCCGGATTACGGGGCCAGAATGATGCAAGCCAACCATACCCTGCATTTTTAATATTCGACAAGCCGTCTACCTGCGGTTTTAATTTCGCTATTGGCGCCATGGTCGCCAGTTGGCGATTCAGCCCCGTAAACCGGTATAGTTGCGTTTTTGTAGCATTTTCCAACACGCCAAAAAGCCCCGCCAAACGCAAAAAGCCCGACCTCCGCATGGAGATCGGGCTTAGAGGGCTCAGCGAAGCCGAACCTACACGGTCAAACGACCCGTAGATTACATCTGCTCGGGTGCGGAAACGCCAACAAGGGTAAGCACCAGGGCGAGCGTCACGCGGACAGCGTCGCAAGCGGCCAGACGGGCGCGCGAAAGCTCGGGGTCGACGGGACGACCCTCGCTCGGCAGCACCTGGCAGGCAGCATAGAAGCTGTGGAAGTCGCCGGCGAGCTCCTCGGCAAAGTGCGTCAGACGGAACGGAGCGCGGTCGCGAGCGCAGCTGGCGATGAGGTCGGTGAGCTCGTTGAGCTTACGCGAAAGGGCGAGCTCGGTCGGGTCGGTCAGCAGCGAGTAATCGACATTCTCACCGATGGCCTTGGCGGCAACGGCCTTCATGCCCATCTCGTCAGCCTGCTCGGGCGTAACGTCAGCGGCACGTCGCAGGATGGAGCATACGCGGGCGTGAGCGTACTGCACGTAGTACACCGGGTTGGAGTTATCACGCTTCTTGACGGCCTCGATGTCGAAGTCGACCATCTGGTTGGAGCTCTTGGAGATGAGCGTGTAGCGGGCGGCGTCAGAGCCGACCTCATCGACGAGCTCCTGCAGGGTCACCATGGTGCCCTTGCGCTTGGACATACGGACGGGCTTGCCGTTGCGCAGCAGGTTGACGAGCTGGCCCAGCAGAACCTCGAACTTGCCGGGGTAACCGAGAGCGTCGCAGACGCAGCGGACGCGCTCGATGTAGCCGTGGTGGTCGGCGCCCCAGATGTCAATGACGTGGTCGACGCGCTGGAACTTATCCCAGTGATAGGCGACGTCGGAGGCGAAGTAGGTATACTCACCGTCGGACTTGATCAGGACGCGGTCCTTGTCGTCGCCCAGATCGGTGGAGCGGAACCACAGGGCGCCGTCCTTGGTGTAGAGGTAGCCCATCTTGTCGAGCTTCTCAAAAGCGCGGTCGACGGCAGAGGTGCCGGCAGTCTCGCCCTCGGTGTCCTTCACGTACAGGGAGCGCTCGGAGAACCAACGATCGAAGTCGCAGTTGACGGCGTG
>CALJNY010000181.1 GCA_937981515.1 uncultured Collinsella sp.
AAATGCGCATCGCACTGGCAAAGCTCTTCCTGCGCCATCCCGACCTGCTGCTTCTTGACGAGCCAACCAACCACCTGGACCTCGAAAGCGTTCAGTGGTTGCGCGGCTTTATCGCGAACTACGACGGCGCCGTCCTTATCGTCAGTCACGACCGCGCCTTCATGGACGCCTGCGTCGACCACGTCGCCGCCCTCGAAAACCGCCGCGTGACCACCTATACCGGCAACTACAGCAGCTACCTCAAGCAGCGCGAGGACAACCTGGAGCAAATGCGCGCCAAGCGCGCCGCCCAGGAGCGCGATATTGCCCACATGCAGGTCTTCGTCGACAAGTTCCGCTACAAGCCCACCAAGGCTGCCCAGGCTCAGGAGCGCATCCGCAAGATCGAGCAGATCAAAAAGGAGCTTGTCATCCTGCCCGAGGGCCACAAGCACATCGACTTTAAGTTCCCCGACCCGCCGCGCTCGGGCGACATGGTCGTGGGCCTGGAGGGCGTATCCAAGTCCTACGGCAATAAGCACATCTACAGCGATATCGACCTCAAACTCTACCGCGGCGAGCGCGTGGCACTCGTTGGCCCCAACGGCGCCGGCAAGTCCACGCTCATGAAGATCATCGCCGGCCTGGAGTCGCCCACTACCGGCACCCGCGATCTGGGCACCAACGTGGGCGTGGCCTACTATGCCCAGCACGCGCTCGAAGGCATGACCGAGTCCAACACCGTCCTGCAAGAAATCGACACCGTCACGCCCAAGTGGACCGTGCCGCAGCAGCGCAGCCTGCTGGGCGCCTTCCTGTTTAGCGACAACGACGCAATCGAAAAACAAGTACGCGTTCTCTCCGGCGGCGAAAAGGCGCGCCTGGCGCTCGCCAAGATGCTTGTGGCCCCCGAGGCGCTCCTGTGCCTGGACGAGCCCACCAACCACCTGGACATCGACTCGGTGGACATGCTCGAGAACGCCCTGCAAAACTTCCCCGGCACCATCGTACTGATCAGCCACGACGAGCACCTGGTGCGCGCTGTGGCCAACCGCGTCATCGACATCCGCGACGGCAAGGTCACGGTCTACGACGGCGACTACGACTACTACCTCTACAAGCGCGAGGACCTCGCAGCCCGCGCCGCCGCCGAGGCGTCCACGGAGAGCGTGCCTGCCGCGGCCAAGTCCACCAAAGCCAGCGCCGCCCAGGTCGACACCCCCGCCGCGGCGCCTAAGCCGGCCGAGGGCAAAAAGACCAAGGAGCAAAAGCGCGCCGAGGCCCAGGCCCGCGCTGCGCTCAACAAAAAGCTCAAGGGCGTGCGCAACCAGCTCAAGAAGATCGAGACGGAGCTCGACAAGAAGCGCGCCCGCTATGACGAGCTTATGGAATTGATGGCGAGCGAAGAGCTTTATGCCGATCAGGACAAGTTCAACGCCGCGCTGGGGGAATATAACGGGCTTAAGCAAGAGCTGCCCAAGCTCGAGGACGAATGGCTGGAGCTTTCCACCCAGATCGAAGAGGAGACCGCGCGTGAACTCTCGTAAGGCCGCCGCCGTGGCGATGAGCATCATCGCCATCGCCTGTCGCATCTGCGGCATCTTTATGAGTGCGATGACCGTGCTGCTGTGCTTTAGCGGCCTCACCGCCAAGCTGCAGATCGTGGGCTTTGTTGTCGAGCTTTCGCGCGCGCTGCCGAGCGCCATCGCCGGCTATGGCGTCATCACATCGCCCTTCGGCGGTGTGTTCCGCCTGGATTATGCCATCGTGGCCGTCATCCTGTTTGCGGCCGACTACCCGCTCACGCGCGCCTCGCGTCGCGTCCGCTAGGGGTTCGCCATGTCCAGCAGCTACCTCATGAACCTGCTCGCCAGCGCTGTCGCCGTTATCGTGGGCATCGTCATCCACGAGAGCGCGCATGCCGCAGCGGCCTGGGCGCTCGGCGATAAGACGGCCCGTTCGCGTGGCCGCGTTTCGCTCAACCCACTCAACCATATCGACCCGTTTGGCACCGTCATCTTGCCGCTGCTGATGCTTGCCGCCGGTGGCCCGGTGTTCGCCTTTGCCAAGCCCGTGCCGGTCTACCTCAACAACCTCAAGCACCCCAAGCGCGACGAGGTCCTGGTGAGCGCAGCCGGCCCCGCATCGAACATCGCGCTGGCATGCCTTGCGGCCGCTCTCATGCACACGACATACGGCAACCTCTACACCAGCATGTCCTTTGCCGTTGCGTCCCAAATCATGAACTTCGGCGCCACCTTTATCGTGGTCAACCTGTCGCTCGCGTTCTTTAACCTCATCCCGATTCCGCCGCTTGACGGCTCGTCGATCATCGTCCCGTTCCTTAAAGGCAAGGCGCTCGCCAGCTACTACCGCCTGCAGCAATACGCCATGCCTATCCTTATCATCGTGCTGTATCTACTGCCCATGTGGACCGGACTCGACGTGATCGGCCGCTATTTCGACGTTACCGTGTATCCGCTGGCCGAGTGGCTGCTCAACTTCGCAATCGCCGGCATCTAGGGTAAACTTACAGGTCGACCGCGCAAAACGGTCGCAACGTGCACCCAAACCGCGCCGCGAAGGCGCCGTCAAAGGAGGTCGAAGATGTCGTATCGCGTGTCGACGCAGGTCTACAGCGGACCGTTCGACCTGCTGCTGCAGCTGGTAACCCGCCAAAAAGTAGATATCGGCGCCATCTCGATCAGTGAGGTGGCCGAGCAATACCTTGCCGAGGTCGAGCGTATTGAGGCACTGGACCTAGATGTGGCGAGTGACTTTTTGCTGGTCGCTGCAACCCTTTTGGACATTAAGGCCGCCTCGCTGGTGCCTCAGGAGACACCGCGCAAAGCCGATGATGACGATGACGAGTTCGACGAAGACCTCGAGGAACTCAGCGCGCTCGACGGCGATGCCCTGCGCGAGGTCTTGATCCAGCGCCTGATTGCCTACAAGCAGTTTAAGGGTGCGGCTGCGGCCCTTGGCGCGCGCATGCAGGCCGAAAGCCGCATGCATCCGCGCGTGGCCGGCCCCGACCCCGAGTTTTTGGGCCTTATGCCCGACTACCTGGCCGGCATTACCCTGCGCGGCCTCGCCGTCATTTGCGCCGACCTGGACGGCAAGCGCCAGACCTTCCTGCTGGAGGCCGAGCACGTGGCACCGCATCGCGTGCCGCTCGACCTGACGGTGGCCTCGGTCGACCGCTTTACCATGGCGCACCAAACCTGCACCTTCCGCGAGCTGTTGGACGGCGAGGCCACCACTGAGCAACTCGTCGTCACTTTCCTGGCCATGCTCGAGCTCGCCAAGCGCGGCTCGCTCACCCTGAGCCAGGACAAGATTTTTGGAACTATTCAAATCAACCGCGTCGAGGGCGCCGAGGCATATGTGCCCGGCGAGGGCCCCGAGCTCACCGAATAGGAGCGGCAACCATGTCAAGCTTTTCTACGCTAGAGGCAAACAGCCTCAAAGGAGCCCTCGAGGCGCTGCTGCTGGTGTCGAGCGACCCCGTCAGCGCGCCCGCGCTGGCAGGTGCGCTGGATATCGCCCCGGGCGAGTGCGCGTCGCTTTTGGCCGAGCTCAAAGTTGAGTACGAGGAGGCCAATCGCGGCTTTCAGCTGCGCGAGGTCGCCGGTGGCTGGCGCCTGTTTACGCACCCCGCCTACCACGATGTGGTCGAGGCATATGTGCTGAGCTGGGACACGCAAAAGCTGTCGCAGGCGGCGCTCGAGACCCTGGCCGTGATCGCCTATCACCAGCCCGTTACGCGCGAGGTGGTCAAGGGCATCCGCGGCGTCAACTCCGACGGCGTCATCGCGTCGCTCGTGGACAAGGGCCTGGTGCGCGAGCTCGGCCGCGACCCCCAGCGCGGTCAGGCCATCATTTACGGCACGACCAACGCCTTTTTGGAGAAGTTCGGCCTGCGCTCTACCCGCGATCTGCCCGACCTGGAGCAGTTTGCCCCCGACGAGCAGTCGCGCCAGTTTATCCGCGAGCGCCTGAGCGGCCGCAGCATTCAGTCCACGCTCGAGGAGCAGGCCGAAGACCTGGACGAAGAGCGCGAACTGCTCGATACCGATGTTGAAGATGTTGAGGCAGTCAAGGACGAGGATACCCTGGTTGTCGACGATACCTCGGAGGACATGCATGACGAGGACTAACGAAGTAGGGGAGACGTGCACCGCAAGTGCCACGGGCGCCACAACGCCCGCAGGCGACGCGCAGCCCATCTACCCGCACACCATGCGCCTACAGCGCTTTTTGGCGCGCGCGGGCGTGGCAAGCCGCCGTGGCTCGGAGGACCTGATGACAGCAGGCCGCGTGACCGTTAACGGCCAGGTCGCGACCGAGCTGGGTACCAAGGTAGACGTCGACCGCGACCATATCGAGGTCGACGGTATGCCTGTTAAGCTCAACCAGGGCGCCGTGTACCTGATGCTCTACAAGCCGACCGGCTACCTCACCACCATGAGCGATCCCCAGGAGCGCCCCTGCGTGGCCGAGCTGGTCCCGCGCGACCGCTTTCCGGGGCTCTTCCCGGTGGGTCGCCTGGACCGCGACACCACGGGCCTTTTGCTCTTTACCACCGACGGCGACCTGTCGCAGGATCTGCTGCATCCCAGCAAGCACGTCTACAAGACCTATCAGGCGCTGGTGGACGGCCACCTGACCGATCGCGATCTGGAACCACTCCGTCGCGGCATCGAGCTCGACGACGGCCTGTGCCAGCCGGCGATTTGCCGTGTCATCAGCGCGCGCGAGTCCGAGGCCGTGGCTCCGCAAGGCGTAAAGCCCGGCACCACCGCCGTGGAGGTCATCATCCGCGAGGGCCGCAAGAACCAGGTCAAGCGCATGCTGAGCAAGATTCACCACCCGGTGATCCGCCTGCACCGCTGTAACTTTGCCGGCCTGGAGCTCAAGGACGTGGCCAAGGGCTCGTGGCGCGAGCTTACCGACCGCGAGGTGCAGATCCTAAAGGCCGGCGGCATCCCGCCCAAGCAGGCCAGCTCCAAACGCGCCGGCGCACCGGTGACCAACACCGCGAGTCGCACGCGCCACCACGGCAGCCACGGCTCCGCGCCCAAGCGCAACACCTACCGTGAGCGCTACACGAGCTAGGCAACCCGCCAAGCCGCAGCGCCTGCGTCCCATATCAGCACGTCAACCACCGAAAGGAAGCATTGCATGATCGTCGCCATCGACGGCCCCGCCGGTTCCGGCAAGTCCACTATCGCCAAGGAGATCGCCCGCCAGCTGGGCTTTAACAAGCTCGACACGGGCGCCAT
>CALJNY010000182.1 GCA_937981515.1 uncultured Collinsella sp.
GCCGCCGTTCCACCCGGCGGCCGCCTTGCGTAACCCGGCGTGGCAGGAGCTGCTGGAGGAAGACTTTAAGATGCTGGGCGACTATCTGGGGCGACATCCCGCACCAGACGCCGCCTCGGAATAATAAGGAGCGTATATGTCCCTGGAGCGCCTGGGGGTAGGCACTTACAAAACGGCTAGTGCTGCCGATACCGAGCATTTTGGCGAGTTGGTTGCGCCATGCCTGGAAGACGGTGACGTGTTGATTTTGACCGGTGGCCTGGGAGTGGGGAAGACCCACTTTACCAAGGGCGTTTCGCGCGGCTTGGGCGACGGGCATATGGTTACGAGCCCCACGTTCGCGCTCATGGCCGTTCATGACCAGGGCCGCATTCCGCTGTTCCACTTTGACCTGTACCGCCTGGAGCATGCTTACGAGCTTGAGGATACGGGCATTTTTGACGTGCTGGGCTATGAGGGAGCTTGTCTGCTGGAGTGGGGCGAGCAGTTCCAGGATGAGCTGACCGACGAGTATCTCTCGGTGACGCTTAAGCGTGACGAGAACAACAGCGACGTGCGAACGATCACGCTCGAGGCTCACGGCGAGCGCGCGACGGAGCTTTCCGATTTGATTGATAGGGCTGTACAAGATGAGCTTGCATAACGACAACGCGCTGGTGGTGGCGCTCGATACCTCGACCGACATGCTTGCCTGCGCGGCAAGCTGGATTGATGGGCGGACGGGCGAGACGAAGCTCGTGAGTGGCGACCACATGTGTCGCCGTCACGCCAACGTTGAGCTCGTGAATACCGTTGATGGCGTGCTGGCTCATGCCGGTCTGGATCGCAGCGATGTTGGTTGCTACGTGGTCGGTCGCGGCCCGGGGTCGTTTACGGGTGTGCGCATCGGCATCTCCACTGCCAAGGGCCTCGCGCGCGGTGCCAATGTTCCGCTGCTGGGCGTGTCGACGCTCGACGCTTGCGCTTGGACGGCGTGGAAGGCTGGCGTGCGCGGCAAGCTTGGTATCTTGGCCGATGCTATGCGCGGTGAGGTATATCCGGCGCTGTATATGCTGGTCGATGAGGGTCCCGAGCGTCAATTTGAGCGCGAACACGTGGTCAAGGCCGCCGTTGCGCTCGATGAGTGGCGCCAAGCAGCGGACTGGGACCAGGTTCAGCTGACCGGTGACGGTCTCGTGCGCTATGGCAAGCTGCTGGGTGAGGACGAGACCGCCCGCTGCGTGGAGCGCGACCTGTGGTGGCCTTCGGGCGAGGGCTTGCTGCTCGCGCACGCTGCGGGTGACGGCGATCCGGCCCGCGTCTTGCCGATTTACACGCGCCTTTCGGATGCCGAGGAAAACGAGCGCAGGCGTCTTGGTCTTGCCGAGAGTGCGCAGAGCGAAATTACGGGTGTTGCCGATGAGCTCGCCGGTCGTCATCTGCAGTTCCGTCCCATGGGCGCGGCGGATGCCGAGGGCACGAGCGCGCTGGAGGCTGCCTGCTTTGAAGATGTCGGACACGAGGCGTGGACGCCGGGCATGTTCCTGTCCGAACTGGGCGAGGACGTTGCTGCGCCGCGTAGTTGGTGGGTGGCACACGACGACGGCAAGCTGCTGGGCCTTGCCGGCGGTATGGTCGTGGACGGTGATGTGCAGATTCTGGATGTCGCCGTCGACCCGGCACATCGCCGCGAGGGCATTGCCCGCAAGCTGCTGTCGCGCGTGAGCTATGATGCCCAGATGCTCGGCTGCACCACGGCTT
>CALJNY010000183.1 GCA_937981515.1 uncultured Collinsella sp.
AAACCTAATCAAAACCCTAAACAAGGGGCGCTCCAACCGGGCGCCCCTTCTCTGTAGATAGTTGGTAAAACGATTTTCTAGCACAACCGTTCGCCGATAGTGAGCGGCTGTAGTTTATACAACTAAAGTACAACGATATACTTAAATACTGTGCGTTAAGCCCATGGCCCGCTGGCCATGAATGTATAGAACTGGACCGTACTATGAGATTGATTCACAACAGCCGCCTACCGCAGTTTCGCACTCCGTTTGGCGCTGTGACTACTGGAACTTCCGTTGCACTCTCGGTGATTTTGGAGGATGCCGATCCCAACCAGGCAACACTCACCCTGCGTACCTGGGTCGATGAAGTCGGCGAGACCCTTATCCCGATGGAACACGAGGGCGATGGCATTTTTACCGGCGAGCTCAAATGCGATGAACCGTGTCTTGTGTGGTACAGCTTTATATGCAATATCGAGGGCCAGCCCGAGGTTCGCCTGGGCGCGCCGCAAGGCCGCACCGGCGGCGAGGGCGTAACCTACGACTACGCCGAGGTGCCGTCCTTCCAGATTACCGTCTATAAGCACCGCGAGAACCGCCCCACCTGGTACGAACGTGGTATGGTGTACCAGATCTTCCCCGACCGCTACGCCCGTGACGAGCATTGGCGCGAGCGCACAATGGCCCAACTCGAAAAACCGCGCAAGGGCATTCAGCGCCGGATGGTCGAGGACTGGAACGAGCCGCCCGTGTACGAGCGCGCCGAGGACGGCTCCATCAAGACCTGGGACTTCTACGGAGGCTCGCTCAAGGGCATCCAGGAAGACCTGCCCCGCATCGCCGAGCTGGACTTTACGGCCATCTACCTCAATCCCATCTTTGAAGCCGCGAGCAACCACCGCTACGACACGGCCGACTACACCAAGATCGACCCGATCCTGGGCACTGAGCAGGACTTTACCGAGCTGTGCCAGGCAGCCGAGAAGCTGGGTATCTCCATCATCCTGGACGGCGTCTTCAACCACACGGGCGACGACTCGATCTATTTCAACCGTTACGGCAACTACCCCGGCGTGGGTGCCTGGCAGAGCGAGGACTCGCCGTGGCGCGATGCGTTTACCTTCCACGAGGACGGCTCGTACGACTGCTGGTGGGGCGTGGGCAACATGCCAGCCATCAACGAGAATTCCGAGCTGGTGCGCGAGAAGCTCCTGGGCAAGGACGGCGTGATTCGCAAATGGCTGCGCGCCGGTGCCCACGGCTGGCGACTCGATGTGGCCGATGAGCTTTCCGATGACTTCCTGACCGAGATCAAAAAGGCCGTGCTCGCCGAGAAGCCCGACGCGCTACTGCTCGGCGAAGTCTGGGAGGACGCCTCCAACAAGATCAGCTATGGCCATCTACGCCGCTACCTGCAGGGCTCCGAGCTAGACTCTGCCATGGACTACCCCTTCCGCGACATGGTCATCGGCTTTTTGATGGGCTACAAGAACGCCTACCAGGCAGCCGAGGATATCGAAACCCTGCGCGAGAACTACCCGCGCGAGGCACTGGCCTGCGCACTCAATCTGCTTTCGAGCCCCGACCGCCCGCGCATTATCTCGGTGCTCGGCGGCGGCCCCGACGAGTCGCAGCTACCCGAGAGCGAGCGCAGCAAGTGGCGCCTGGACGACAACTCCATGGGCCTGGCCAAGAGCCGCTTTTGGTTGGCGACGCTCATGCAGATGACCTTCCCGGGTGTGCGCTCGATCTATTATG
>CALJNY010000184.1 GCA_937981515.1 uncultured Collinsella sp.
GCACCTGCGTGGGACCGACGGGAAGGCCGATGCCGCGGCTCTCGAGCTCGCGGGCGACGCCGCTTGCGGCCTCCAGACCAAAGGCCGATCCACCCGAAAGGCAGACGGCGTGGACCTTGTCCACGGTGTTCTCGGGACGCAGCAGCTCGGTCTCGCGCGATGCCGGTGCACCGCCGCGAACGTCAACACCGCCGGTGGCGCCCTCGGGTGCCACGATTACGGTGCAACCGGTGCCGGCCTCCTCGTCCGTATAGTTGCCAAAACAAAAGCCATCGACATCGCAAACGTCAATGGCCTCAAGCAGTGTATCCATGTTTTACTCCTATCGGTTTTCCGCCGGGCCTTATGCCCGGTCGGGATCCGTACGGTACGCCGAAATTGTAGGCGCTGGGGGATACCCAGCGCCAGATGCAATTACGATAGTTTTTGAATCGCGCGTGCGACGCGTGCGATGGGCAGGCCCACCACGTTGTAGAAGTCGCCCGAAATATCATGCACGAGCATGCGCCCGCCGACGCCCTGGATGCCGTAGGCGCCTGCCTTGTCCATGGGCTCGCCAGAGGCGACGTAGCGCTCAATCTGCTCGTCGGTGAGCTCATAGAACGTCACGTCGGTCACATCGACAAACGACAGGCTCTCGGCGGCGTGTGGGGCTGTGACGTCTCCGGCTCTAACGATGCAGACGCCGGTTGCGACCTGGTGCGTGCGCCCCGAGAGCTCGCGGAGCATGGTGCGGGCTTCGTCCTCGTTTGCCGGCTTGCCCAAAAGCTTGCCATCGAAGGTGACGATGGTGTCGGCCGCGATGGTCAACTCATTGGGCTCGGCGTGCTCGGCGGCAACGGCGGCGGCCTTAGCGCGAGCTAAGCGCTCGACAAGCGTAAGCGGGGTTTCGTCATCAAAAGGAGTCTCGTCGATGTCAGCGGGAATGACGCGGATGTCGTAGCCCGCTTCGCGCATCAACTCGATGCGACGCGGTGATTGCGAAGCCAAAATCATAGCTGAATACCCTCGGCAACCTTCTCGACAGCCTTGTCGCCGGCGAGCGTACGCAGCAGCTCAAGCGCAAAGGGGAGCGACTGGGCCATGCCACTGGCGGTGATGATGTTGCCGTCGTGCGTGACCTTGTCGCCGGTATAGGCGCCCTCGGGGAAACTCTTCTCAAAGCCGGGGAAGCACGTGGCGTGGCGTCCCTCGAGCATGTCAAGCTCGCCCAGGATAAAGGGGGCGGCGCAGATGGCGGCAACATGCTTGGTCGCGGCGAACTCGCAGACTACGTCACAGACGCGCTGGTCGGCGCGCAGGTTGGTGGCGCCGGGCAGACCGCCGGGCAGCACGACGCAGTCGTACTCGTCAAAGTTAATCTCGTCAAAGAGTGCGTCGCAAGTTACGGGAATCTGCAGCGAGCTCACGACCTCGCGCGTGGGCATGATCGAGACGAGCGTGGCGCGCACGCCGCCGCGACGCATGACATCGACCATGGTCAGGCATTCAATCGTTTCAAAGCCATCGGCGGCAAGAACGGCAACGCTGGGCATAAGGGTTCCTTTCGTAAGGCGGCATACAATTAGCCGTCTTATACCCCGAAGACATACGCTTGCCACGCCCCATTCCCCAATGATTTTTCTGGGTAGCTAATTTGGGACGGGGCTTTTTTAGCTACCCCGGTATGCCGGTCGGTATTTGTTTCAACTCAAATATGCGTCAACTGCCAAAGGGTGGCTAAAAAAGCCCCGTCCCAAATTAGCTACCCCGGAGCCCCGTTCCAAAAAGACTGGTCGTGCCCGGGTGTTGCGCACTAGGAGGGGCTTGCGGCGCGGCGATAAAATCTCGGCATCCGTCATCTTTCGCTACATGAGGAGCTGATTTGCGATGATAGGCCTTAGTGTATTCAATCTTCTCGTTTTGCTAGTAGTATTCGGTGGTGTCGCGGCTGTCGCCTTTGCTGTTATCTTGAACAAGGAATCGTCGAATAAGCCTCAGCCTCCGCAGTCCAATCCGTACCAGCAAATGCCTCCGATGCAGCAGGTCCCGTCGGCACAGCAGGTGCCGACCGCGATCGATGATGCTCAGCCAGCTGAGCCCGCTCATTTTTGCGCTCAGTGCGGATCAATGTTGGAGGCAAACGCATCCTTCTGCCAAAACTGCGGCGCGCCAGTCAGCCATCAGTGATTTTTCTGGGACGGGGATTAAATAATCATTCGGTACACAATGATTATTTAATTCCCGTCCCATTTTCATCAGGCGTTACCGACTTTTTGCGCGCTGGGAATTGTTGCGCAACGCATTTTGATTTTTTGGGCTTAGCTTAGCTTCAGGTATTACTCACCTCTCGACTGAAAGGGGCAACCATGCCAAGAACAAGAAAACTGAAATGGGGGGGGCTTCTAATAGCCGGCCTGGCGCTGGCCGCTAGCCTTATTGTCGCGCCGCTGGGCGCCTATGCTGCCGACGTCCCCACGCCCGAGCTCAAGGATTCCTATGTTCTCGACAATTCGGCCTATGCGGGTCATTCGCTTTCGGGCAGGTATGTGTTGTACGCAGATGAATCTACTGGAAAAACGTGTTTGCTGGATGCAAAAGATGGGTCGTGCGCCGAAGTTTCGAATGTCAAAGTTGATATTAATCATGATTATTATGATTTGCCTTTTTGTTTTTCAGCCAAAGAGGACTTTCTCTGCTGTCTTAATAACACGAACAATTCCGTAGCCGTATATGATATTTCCAAAGGCCAAACGGAAGAATACCCATTGGGTTCGTATATTCCATCTGCTGCGCTTGAAGATGATTCCAGCTATGGTGGCGTCAAATTCCAGATATCTAAAGATAATAAATCGTTGTTCATAACGTCTTTTGTTTACGATTCGGACCAGCCGTATTCAGACGGTGGGAGCATATCTATTGAGTTTAATGTCGTTGATCTGAAGAATGGTAATACAACATCTAAATGCAAATACGAATGCCCCTTATCTGATGATTGCCTTTTGGGCAATGCTTGGATTTCAAATGATGGCAAGTACGGCTACGTGGTGCGTGAAAATGGTGACCCAAAAGATTCTTCTAACTATCTTGACGTGGCGACTATTGACTTGAAAACCCAACAGACCATCAATACTTCTAAAATTGATGATTATGGATCGGCAGGAATTTTCGTTTGCGATGACGGGGCTTATGGCGATGGCACTTTTGTTTCAAAAACTGGAGAGGTAACCTTTGCCGATTCAAGTAACCTGGATTACCGTTCGCATAATCAGGATGTATCGCTGACTCTGGGCTTGTCTAAAGAGGGGGCGGTGGACTATCGGGGCTCCGGGTCGTCTGATTTAGGTGACCGCGAAATGGCGGTCATCGATAATAGGACCGGTAAAACGAAATGTAAAACCAATATTCCCGCAGACTATGCTCAATACGAAGAATTTAGCCAATATGGCTATGGCGGGATGTCGAGTGACGGTGCATACGTGTTGTCCTTCTGCAGGGATGAAGATTTTAATTGCTCCCTATTCTTGATGGACACAAAAACGGGCGAGTATTCTCAAGCCCATTTGAAAAGCTACTTGGAATATGATTACGCTTCATACACTGATTTTTCTACCTGGTTTTCCAAGGATGATTCATTGATCTATGCCGCTCAGCGCGAAGGCGATGCATCGGATACTGGCTTTAGGGTGGATGTCTACAAGAGCGGTATTACTAGGAATTCATTGCTTTCGATTGCGCAAGACGAAGACGGCACATTCGCCCTGAATCCAGTGGCAATCATTTTATTTGCCGCGCTTGTGGTTGTCTGTGGAGTTGTTAGCCTTTTGATCCTGAGTGTACGCAAGGCCTCAAGGAGAAGCGTGGCGCCTGCCGCTACGGTTGATTATGCGGCGTTCCGTTCGGCGGCTTCTCAGGGCGACAGTTCCGCTCAGGCTCAAGTGTATTCTCGGCAGACCTCAGTGCCTATAGACTGCCCCCGCTTTTGCGGCTCTTGCGGTGGCCCCCTCGTTCCTGGTA
>CALJNY010000185.1 GCA_937981515.1 uncultured Collinsella sp.
GAGTGCACGCCGTTCGCCATCATCACCGACAAGGAGACCGGCATCAAGTGGCCGCTCGCCGACTACGCGCTGCTCCCCAACATGGCTATCGTCGACGCCGACAACTGCATGACCGCCCCGAAGGGCCTCACCGCTGCCTCTGGCATCGACGTCATGACCCACGCCATCGAGTCCTACGTCTCCATCATGGCTTCCGACTACACCAAGGGCCTCTCCGAGCGCGCCGCCAAGCTCGTCTTTGAGAACCTGCCCTCCAGCTTCACGAACGGCGCTAAGGATGCACAACGCATCCTGCATGGCCGGTATGGCATTCGGTAACGCCTTCCTGGGCCTCAACCACTCCATGGCCCACAAGCTCGGCGCTTTCCACCATCTGCCCCACGGCCTCGCAAACGCAGTCATCCTGACCCGCGTCATGCGTTACAACGCCGCCGAGGCTCCTGTCAAGATGGGAACCTTCTCTCAGTATCCTTACCCCAACGCGCTGCACAACTATGCCGAGATGGCTCGTTACTGCGGCATCGACGGCAAGGACGACCGTGAGGTCTTCGAGAACTTCATCGCCAAGCTCACCGAGCTCTGCGACTTCATCGGTGTCAAGCACACCATCGCTGAGTACGGCGTTGACGAGCAGTACTTCCTCGACACCCTCGACGAGATGACCGAGCAGGCATTCAACGACCAGTGCACCGGCGCTAACCCGCGCTACCCGCTCATGAGCGAGATCAAGGAGCTCTACCTGGACGCCTACTACGGCCGCGAGCCCCAGGACTACGCCGTCTGCTAGTTTTAGCACGGTTTTTAACGGCGGGGGTGCACGGGTGTTTCACACACCCCCGCCGTCGCTTCTATCGCATCGTTGAAAGGATGCAACCATGCTGCTACCCGATTCCAAGACCGAGCTCGTCCGCCGTGGCAACAAGGTCGTTTACGACCTGGGCGACAAGATCGTCAAGGTCTTTAACGAGACCAAGCCTGTCTCTGACGTGTTCAACGAGGCTTTGAATCTTGCCCGCATCAATGAGTGCGGCATCCGCAGCCCCAAGGCTCTCGAGGTTTCTCAGCTCGAGAACGCCAACGGCTGGGCGCTCGTGACCGAGAAGGTTCCGGGCACCACACTTGCCGACAAGATGACTGCCGAGCCCCAGCGCTTTGGTG
>CALJNY010000186.1 GCA_937981515.1 uncultured Collinsella sp.
TCCCCACGGCGCTGCGGCGCCACCCTAAGGCAGGTACCATGCAAAAGCTCCTTGCGCAGATCATGAAGTTTGGCGTCGTCGGCGTCGTCGCCACGGTCATCGACTTTGGCATCATGAATCTGCTCCACTACGGTCTGGGCCTTAACATCCTGATCGCCAACACCAGTGGCTTTATCGTCTCGCTCATCTTTAACTACGTCGCGAGCATGAAGTACGTATTTGCACACAAGGAGGGCATGAGCCGCCGCCGCGAGTTCATCATCTTTGTCGTGTTGTCCGTTATTGGCTTGGCACTCAACGACGGTATCGTGCTGGCGCTCAACGCCGGCCTGGGGCTCGAGGCCAATATCGCCAAGATTTGCGCCACCGCGCTTGTTTTGGTCTACAATTTTGTGACCCGAAAGATATTCCTGGAGGGCGACGAGACCAAGTAGCCCAGCCTCCTCGTTGCACTACGGGGCCCACGGACGACGCGCGTCGAGCGCTGCGTTATTCGTGGGCCTCGCTCGTTTACGGATGGATTTGCGACGTTTGCGGATTGTCTCTTGCAAATTTGACGAGTTCGTATAGTTCTTGGCAAAGCCCTTACGTTTCCCTTGCAAAAGCCGTAAAGTATCCTCTGCTCGATTCGTCAACGCATTGGATGTGATTACGTGCGCAAGGCACTGGCACAACCTCATACCAAGCAGTTCCTCAAGTTCGCTGTCGTGGGACTTATCTCCTTTGGCATCGACTGGGGGATGCTCATTGCGCTCGTCGAGCTGTTCCATCTCGACTTTTTGATGAGCACCACGATCTCGTTTATCACGTCCGTCGTGGTTAACTACTGGCTCAGCATGAAGTACGTGTTCGACCACCGCGAGGGCATGAGCCGCAAGCGCGAGTTTACGATCTTCACCATCCTGTCGGTGATTGGATTGGGCCTCAACGACCTATACATGTTTGTGGGCGTCACGTTTTTGAGCATCGGCTACCAGGCCATGAAGGCCATCGCCACGTTCCTGGTCACCTGGTACAACTACTTTAGCCGTCGCTTCTTCCTCGAGGGCGCACGTTCGTAGTCGATTACTATTTGCTTGAATGTATAACCGGTTGGAATTCCCATTCCAACCGGTTTTTTGTTTACCGAGAGACCTGGCGACCCAGTCCCATTCGCATGAAAAACGAGCGGCTCGGATGTTGGTCCGAACCGCCCGTTTGGCGTGTTATGTCGAGGCTCCTAGCCCGTTACGTAATACCACACGACAGTGTCGCCGTTGGAGAGCACGTAGTTGCTGCAGGCCGTATTGGGTGTTACGCCGTTGACGGAATACATCCAGCCGCTCGTACTACCGTGCTCCTTCTCGGCCAAACCGCCGATGGCTGCGACATACGTGCCGTACGACGAACCGTGCGCATTAACGGAAAGACCCAGCGCGCAGAGAGCATCATAGACCGTAGCGCCCTCATTGAAGGTAAACGTACCGCCCGACGAGACAGGATTGCCCACGGCACTTGAAGTGACCGAGACCGTCACCGTAACGTAACCAGGCTGCTGCGAGCCGCTCTGGTTGCCCGTGGAGGCGCTGCCGCCGCCGGACGCAGACCCACCGCCGGTTGTCGAGCCGCCGCCCGAAGAAGAGCCGTCAGAAGCGCTCGATCCACCAGCGGATTCGGAGCCCTGGCCATCAGATGCGTTGCCGGACTTCTTGCCACCTTTGCCTTCGGACTTCTTCCCTTTCGAGTCCTTGTCCGACTTCTTGTCCGAAGATTCGGAATCGTCCTTGGAGTCAGATTCATCCGAATCCTTGGACTCATCTTTCACATCATCCGAGGATTTGGAATCCTTGGACCCCGTCTTGTCTGAAGCGGCAGTCGAACCGGAGCCCGAGGCATCCTTTGCAACGACGCTCTTCCCTGCCACAGTCTGCACGATCCAATCGATGGACCATGCGCCGCTGGAAGAGGGCCGGACAAAGCCCAACGAGACGACAATCAGCACAATGCAGACGGCTGTCAGGGCGCCGAGCAGCGTCTTGCACCGAGGGGCGGACGCCGCCGAAGCGGCGCCCTTTTGCTTCGCATCGTCAAGCTGAATAAACGAGGAATCGGACTGCTTGCCATCGTTTTGGGGCCTATCGGACATTGCCGTCACCCTTGCCGCGCTTGGTCAGTACAAAGACGGCAATGAGCGCCAGACCGATCACGCCAGCCGCAACGCCAACGATGGCAAGCGGGTTGAAGCCAGACTCCTGCTCAGAAGCCCCAGCGGACTTCTTGACAGTGGTCGCGGCAGACGAGCCCGCGTCAGACTTGCCAGACTTGTCGTCCTTCTTGTCAGACTTATTGTCGGACTTGTCGGGGTCCTTCTTGGAATCCTTGTCATCCTTGGTCTCGGTCGTAGTCGTGGTAGACGACACCGGCTTCTGGCCAGGCGAAACAGCGCCGCAGGTCAGCTGACCATTCGTACCGCTACCGGAGTTAGCGCCACTGCCAGAGCCGCCAGCGTTGCCATTGGAGCCAGAGCCATTGGAGTCAGATCCGCCGTTACCCGAGCCGGAACCGCCGTTGACATCGGAGCCGCCGTTGCCACCAGGGTTGACGGCATTCTTGGTCCACTTGGCATACAGCGTTATATCTGCCGTCACCGCGGCGTCAAAGTCGTACGCCTCAGTGCAGGCCTCATCCGTGTACCAACCGACAAAGGTATAACCCTCACGCGTCGGATCGGCGGGCTTAACCAGCTTGTTTCCCTTGAACACGGCAGAGCTCGAGGACGACCCGTCACCATATGCCAGGACGACGTTAATGCCGTCACTCAGGCGGAACAGCGTGCCGGAATCGTTGATGTAATACAGGTTGCCGTAACGGTCGGAAACAACAGGCGAGTCACAGTACTCGTTGTGACCAGATGCGTCATATGCCAAGGTCGCCTCGGCATCACCCATCTTGTAACGGTACACACCGCCGCCGGAAATACGGTTTCCCTTGCTATCAGACTGGGCGCTATTGACCGTAAAGTACACGTAGGTTCCCTCGGCCTGCTTTGAGACCAGCGGCGCAGCCTTAATGCCGCCCGCGGGCAGCGCCGCACCGTCAGAGCCAGAGACAAACTTGACGCTCATTGTCTTAAGGTCAACGATAGCCAACGCAGACGAATCGCCCTTTTCGCCACCAACCAGCAACGTGTTGTTATCAAGAAGCGTCGGAATCGACGCGCAGCCCGTCAAACCAAGGTCAACGGTCTTTTCGGACAGCGACGCCTCACTCCGCAGCGAATCGTCAAACGAAATCACATGCAGCTTGCCGTCGCGCGTGACCAAATACATGGTCTTGCCATCCTGCGACACCACGATACTCGAGTTTGTCGTCACGCCCAGGGAAAGCTCGCCTAACACCTCGCCAGTCTTTTGATCGAGCACTTCCACCGTTCCGGAAGACGTGGGAACCACGAACTTGCCATCCACAGCAACGCCACCGGTCCAGTAGTAGCCCTCATTCGCGTTATGGTGCCTCCAGACTACCTTACCCGACTGGATGTCAATGCAGACGACAAAGCCGTTGACGAACTTGGTTATGTCACGAGTCCCATCAGCCGTCCCAATATACAGGTAGTCGCCATCGACCGTTAGCGAAGAGCTCGACTGGGCCTCGGCACTTACTGCCGAAGTCATCCAAACCGTCTTGAGCTTGTCGACAGTCAGAGCCTGCACCGAACCACCACTGAGCGGCACCATGACCAGGCCCTTTGCATACACGGGGCGAGCAGTGTAGCTTACGCTCGCCTTGAGCTTGGCAGATGAGGCCACCTTACCCGTCTGACAATCAATCTTAAGAAGCTGATCATTAACCGCCAAATAGATGTAGCCGTCAACGATCACAGGCTCGCTCGCGTTTGCATAGCTTCCGCCAACATACTGTTTATAGTTAAACGTCCAAGCCTCTGCCGTGGCACCCGTGGGGGTATCGGCATTCGTTACGGCATTTCCAAAGCCAGTGGCGT
>CALJNY010000187.1 GCA_937981515.1 uncultured Collinsella sp.
GCACTCGAGAACGACGTCGACGTCGAGGTCGCCCCAAGGCAGGTTGTTGGCGTCGGCCTCCTTGTAGATCTTGATCTCCTTGCCGTCAACGGTGATGGAATCCTCGCCAGCAACGACCTCGTGATCGCGAGCATAGTTGCCCTGCGTGGAGTCGTACTTCAGCAGGTAAGCGAGCATATCGGGAGAGGTGAGGTCGTTGATAGCGACGATCTCGGAGCCCTCATGACCGAACATCTGACGGAAAGCCAGACGACCGATGCGACCGAAGCCGTTAATAGCAACCTTTACTGCCATTGTGTCTCCTTTCGTAAGGCCCCCGCAAGCTACAGCGCCTGCCGTTGAGGCCCACAAACTAACCACTCGCCTAATATACCTTTTTTTTGACTTGAATTTCACGAGAATGCTCGAAATTGAAAATCAAATTTACGTTAAAACGTTTTAAAGAATAAAATAGCAGCTAAATCCGTATATACGTCGACACTTTAAACTACTTGTTTGCTTCAATGAGCTTTTCAAGCCGTAAAACACGATGGTAGAGGGCCGACTTCGACAAGGGAGGGTCAGCCATCTCCCCCAAATCACGCAGTGACAGATCGGGATAGCGCTCGCGCAGGTCGCAAAAGACCGCCAAGGCATCCGGAAGCGCATCGCGAAGGCCACGCTGCTCGAGCTCATCGATCAACGCAAGCTGATGTTGGGCGGCACCGGCGCTTCTGGTCTGGTTGGCGAGTTCGGCGTTCACGCGACGGTTCACATCGTTCTTAACCAACTTGACCGCACGTGCCTCCTCAATCTCGGCAACGCTGCGCTTGGCACCAATCAGCTTTAATAGATGCTCGATCTCCTCGGCGCTCTTAATGTAGACAGCAAAGGATCCGCGCCGCGCGTTAACGCGCGCATGGATTCCAATCTGCTCCAATAGATCGCAAAGTCCCCGGGCATACTGCTCGCCCTGCACCGCGATCTCCAAATGAAAGTCGCCGCGGGGATCGGCCACGAAACCGCCGGCGATGAGCGCGCCGCGGATGTAGGCAAGCCTGCAGCAGGGACGGGCAACGATGTGCCGGGGAACACCAGCGACGAGCCCTCCCCTGCGGTCGAGGATGCCCAGCAGCACCAGAGCCTTGTCCAGGTCGGGTTGATCGGGCAGGGTAATGAGATAGTTACGGACCTTATGCAAGACCGATTTACGAACGGTAAATTCCGTTTTGAGCTTAAGGATGCGATGCGTCAGTGTGATCATCGTGCGCGCGACGGCACCCGTCTCGGTCGCGACCGTCAAACGATACCGCCCGGAGCCGGCCAGCGAAAGTGTACCGCTCACACGCGTCAGGGCGGCAAGCGTCGACAAGTCGCAGTATTCACATTCGGGTTCGCAGCGCGCAAGCTCGTCGCGCACCTCAGCGGTAAACGACATGCAGGCCTATGCCTTCGTGTTGGCGCGCGACAGGTCGCGATGGGAAATGCTCACGTGATATTGGGCACCTTCCAAATAACGTGCCGTGGCCTCGGCAATGGCAACGCTGCGGTGCTGGCCGCCCGTGCAGCCGATGGCGATAGAAAGCTGCGGCTTGCCCTCCGCGATATAGCCCGGCATCACCGTATCGAGCAGCTGTGTCCAAGCCTTCCAAAACTCCTGCGTCTTGGGATGGTCCAGAACAAAATCGGAGACCTTTTTATCGAGACCGGTCATCGTGCGCATCTCGGGATCGTAGAACGGATTAGGCAGGAAGCGGACGTCGATCATAATGTCCGCTTCGACGGGCATGCCGTGCTTAAAGCCAAACGAGAACACGTGGACGTCCATGAGCTGCTGGTCGGACAGCTCGGAAAATGCCATACGTAGCTTGTTGCGTAGCGCAGAGGTGCGCAGACGGCTCGTGTCGATAATCATATCGGCTCGGTCGCGCACGCCCTGGAGCTGAAGGCGCTCGCGCTGAATGGCATCGGCCGTAGTCTCCCCCGGCTTGGCAATGGGATGACGGCGGCGATTTTCGCTGTAGCGACGAATCAGCACCTCGTCAGAAGCCTCCAGGAACACGATGTCGCAGCTCATCTCGCGCTCCTCGAGTGCGGCAACGGCATCGAGCAGCTCATCGAACAAGCCCTGGCTGCGCAGGTCACAGGTGACGGCAAGATGCCTGCCCACGCCCGTATTGATGCCGACGAGTTCGGCAAGCTGGGCGATCAGACGTGGAGGCAAGTTGTCGATGCAAAAATAGCCCATGTCCTCGAACACATGCATGGCCTGCGTTCGGCCCGATCCGGACATTCCGGTGATGATGACGATATCGGGGATGCGCTCCGAGCGCTCCGCCGCATCCATGGCATCTCCCTTTTGCATGTGTGCCTCCTAAAACAAGCGCGGGACCCGGCCAGCGGATCCCGCGCGATCAATTGCCTTTATTGAGTATACCGCCCCAAGCGGATACGAGGCCTGTCTTACGCCTCAAGCGCAGCCTTGAACCAACTTGTAATACTCGTGGGGTGCGTGATGGCGGTGCCGACGACAACGGCCCAGGCGCCCGCATCAATCGCGGCGCGGGCCTCCTCGGGCGTGTGCACGCGGCCCTCGCAGATGATGGGGAGACCGGGGAATTCCTCGGTCGCCTGACGCAGGAGCGGCAGATCGGGGCCATCGGCCATGGTGCAGTCGATGGCGGCGACACCGTGAGAAAGCGTGGTGGATACCAGGTCGAAGCCCATATCAACCGCGCGGCGAATGTCCTCAATGGTGGCACAGTCGGCCATCAGGAGCACACCCTCCTCGTGCAGCGGGCGGAAGGTGTCCTCGACGGTCTTGCCATCGGGACGTGGGCGATCAGTGGCGTCAATCGCCACGATATCGGCACCCGCAGCAACGCAGGCGCGAGCGTGGCGCAGCGTCGGCGTGATGTAAACGCCCTCGTGCCCATCCTTCCACAGGCCGATAACGGGGACCTCGCAGCGGCCCTTAATGGCGGCGATGTCGGCAAGGCCCTGGCAGCGAATGGCGGCGGCGCCGCCGAGCTCGCAAGCGCGAGACATTTGAGCCATGGTCTCGGGCGTACGAAGCGGCTCGCCCATATACGCCTGAACGCTCACGACGAGCTTGCCCTTCAGGGATTGAATCAATGGATCGACGGTCATAAGGCTGTAACCTTTCTCAGAACAGCCTCCCGAGGCGTGTTGTCTCGGGAGGCTCCTACAGAAGATACGTTTACTTCAACGAGGCAAGAAGATGCTCAGCGGCACCGATGAGCGGAGCATCGCCCTCCAGAGAACCGATGAGGATCGGCGTGTCCTGAAGCGGATCGAGCGCCTGGCTGGCATAGCCCTCGTGCACCGAATCCTTCCACGTCTGTGAACGCCAATCGGGACCTTGGTGAATCACGCCACCCGAAAGCACGATGACCTCAGGGTCCAGGATGTTAGCGAGCGAGCCCAAGCTGGCACCCAGCGCAAAGCCGGCGTCATGGATGACCTCGGTCGCCTTTGCGTCGCCCGCACGGCACAGGTCGTTCACATCGCGACCGACCGAAGGACGGCTGGGGTCGACGCGGCCAAAACGCTCATCGTACATTCGACCAATGGAAGTGCCCGAAGCAACCGACTCCAGATGGCCGGAACGCCCGCAGGCGCAGGGAATGCCGGCGGCAGCCGAGCACTCGATGTGGCCCATATGGCCGGCAGCACCATGGAAGCCCTGCATCACGCGGCCGTTCTCGACATATGCGCCGCCGATGCCCGTACCGATGCCAAGACACAAGACGGAGAACTTGCCCTTGCCGACGCCCCAGTGGGCCTCGCCCAGAGCATGAGCCTGCACGTCGCCTACAACGGCAACGGGAAGACCGAGGTCCTCGCGCAGACGCGGCCCCAACTGAACGCCGGACCAGCCGGGCATGATCTCGTTGGCATACGCAATGGCACCCGTCTTGGGATCGACAACGCCGGCGGCACCGATACCGACGCCAAGGACCTCAACATCGGGATTCGCCTCGAGAGCAGCCTTGATGGACGCCTCGATACGCTGGAAGACGGCCTCGCCGCCCTCTTGGGCCTCGGTGGGAACCTCGGCCTCAAAAACGGGATGGGGCACACTGCCGTCAGCCGGGTACTCCATGATGGCAGTCGCGATCTTAGTTCCGCCGATATCGACAGAGCAGACGTACTTGTTCTCCATGTCGCTCTCCTTAGGAGATAAAAAACAACTACAGGAAATGAAGGCTGCGTTATCGCCGCAGCTTGGTAAAGGTTTCCCGGGTGCCCGAGGTTGGGGTGAAAGCGGTCGGGCGTTGACCTAATGGGTCACGCTCGACCGCTTGAGCCCCAAGATCGGGTGCCCGGGGAAGCTTTACAGGAGACCGTTGTCCTGGAGGACCTTCTTAATCGCCTCGACGTTCTCGCCGGTCATGGCCTTCACCGGGCGCGGCATGGTCGGGCTGTCGAAGATGCCCATGAGGTTCATAGCGGTCTTGAAGGCGCCGACGCCACCGGCATAGCCCTGGACGCCCGAGGTGACATCCCAGATGTGCGAAATCTCATTGAGGCGATCCTGCTCGGCCTTGACGGTAGCCCAGTCACCAGCCTGAGCGGCCTTCCACTGACGCACGTAGCCCTCGGGCTCAACGTTGGCGAGACCCGGGACGGAACCGTCGGCGCCACCGAGGTAGGCGCCGTCGACAACAACCTCGTGACCGGTGAGAATGCTCATCGGATGGCCGTTCTTCTCGTTCTCCTGAACGAGGTAGCGGAACGAGATGTCATCACCCGAGGAATCCTTGACGCCGGCCAGAACGCCCTCGGCGCCGAGCTTGGCAAGGAGCTTCCAGGGGAGCTTGGTGTGGACGCAGACGGGAATGTCATAGGCAAAGATGGGCAGGTCGAGCTCCTCGTGCAGGATGCGGAAGTGCTCCTCAACCTCGGTCATGCCCTGCAGGGCATAGAACGGGCAGGTGGCGACAAGCGCATCGGCGCCCAGCTCCTGAGCGACCTTGCCGTGCTCGATCATGCGCTCGGTCTCGGTGTCGATGATGCCGACCAGAACGGGAACACGGTGGTCGACGATACGAACGGCCTCGGCGATAATCTGGCGACGGCGCTCGTCGGTGGAGAAGACGACCTCGCCCGAGGAGCCCAGGAAGAACAGGCCATCGACGCCGGCATCGATCATGCGGTTGATGCTGCGCTCAAAGGAGGCAACATCGAGCTGGTGGTCTTCGGTATCGGGAACAACGACGGGAGGGATAACGCCGGTGAATTTCTGAGTTGCCACAAGAATCTCCTTAGTTGTCTGGCGGGCAGCCCTATGCCGCCCACTCTTGTTGGCAGTGTCCAGGCCGTCTAGGCCAAAGAACACGGGTAGAACGTTTGGTTAAAGAAGTCGACGACTTCGTTTTCGAACGCATTGATGCGCTCGTGAGCGTATTTTGCATAGATGATATGCCTCCGGTCACACTCAAGACCGTTGAATACGGCAGACTGATCCTTGGGATCGCTCACGGTATCCATAAGCGATGTGCCCATGAGCACCGATCCGCGCACCCGAGACGACAGCGCCTCGAGGCCGCCAGGAAGCGGGTTGGCAACCGCCGTGCAGGCGAGGCCCCGCTCGTCCAGAGCAGAAACCGCCAGCGCGACTCCGCCGCCAAGACCCTCGCCCCATGCAAAGATGCGGTCGGGGTCCATGCCATCAAGATTGCGCGCCACCTTCGCCAGCGCGCAACCCCAACGGACGCGCCTGACAAAAGCAGGCGAAGTAATCCCCTGCCGCAGATCGCTGGGTCCAATCACCTCATCGTCCAGTGCAAGCACGGCATACCCCATGGCGGCAAATCTCGTCATGTGATGCCAGCCGCGCACAGGCCGATCGATGTCGTGGAACATCAGGCACAGCGGCACGCGCTCAGATACTCGGGCACGACCGACAGGCTCGATCAAACGAGCGTGAATCGCATCGTCACCGAGCTCAAAGGAGACCTCCGAGTAACGGGCGCAGGGGTTAACAAAGTCAATCGCCGTAATGGCCAGGCCTTGAATCTCAAGATTCGAAGCGCATGTCTCTAAATCAGAAACATCTGCTTGGACATCACCGCGCCAGTCCCGATATTCTGCGAGCCTTGACGAAACCGTTCCAGGAATTCCCACGAGCCCGGGGACAATCAGCTCGTCAACATTGCTCTCGCACTTAGACATGAGCCTCCCCTCCCTTGCAGAAAAACGGAATGATCAAATCGTCAAAATCCTGAATCTCCTCGTGGCCAAAGCCTTCAAAGAACTCATGACGCTTTTCGCAGGTCAGGTTGTTATAGACCGCAAACTGCGTCGCTGGCGGACAGACGATATCGGCTGTGCCAGTGCCAAACAGCACGGGGCATTTGACCATAGGGGCAAAGTTCTTGGAATCGAAGTACGCCAGCTTGGCATAGGCTTCGTCAATACGAGTCGAGTCCTCGTCAAACCAGCGAGACCAATAGCGCAGGCCCTCGTAGGCAATGTCGTCGGCATCCAAATCCCAGACCAGGTGGAAATCTGACAGGAAGGGATAGAGGATGGCGGCACGATTGATAAGCTCGCTGTTAAGCGCACAGGTCGCAATGCCCAAACCGCCGCCCTGCGACGCGCCGTTCACAAACACACGCGCAAGATCGATGCCCTCGAGCTCGCGAACGATGCGGCACAGGATGCGAATATCTTGGTGCAAGCGGACATAGTAGAGGTTGGCCGGGTCGCCGTCGATACCGGCGACGATATGACCGGCAACCGTTGTGCCCTCAAATCCACCAATGTCCTCGGAGGGACCTCCTTGGCCGGGGCAGTCGAGGGCGATGAGTGCCATGCCCATGCCCGCAAACGACGCCTGCTCAAACCAGCTGCGGCTTGCACCCGGATACCCATGGAACTGAAGTACCAATGGCACGGGCTCGTCCGAGACGGGTTTAAGGTACTTGGCATGCAGGCGCGCGCCACACATGCCGGTATACCAGAGGTCGAAAAGCTGGCAGGTCGCGGCATCGGCGACCGATGCCGTCTCGATCGCATAGTCAAGCCCGACGGCGTCGGCCTCGGCCATGCGATCCTTCCAAAAGAGATCGAAATCTGATGGACGGGGCATGGCGCCTCGATATTCACCAAATTGATGTTGTAGCTCCTGAGCACTTGGCATGGCTCGTGAACCCAACCTTTCGAAATCGCAACGGAGGTGCGCCCGGCAAGGGAACCGGGCGCACGGGAGGGAAAGCGAGGCTATTCGCCGAGCTTGGGGTGCAGCAGCGACGGCGCAGCGCCGAGCAGCATCTTGGTGTAGGGGTCCTGGGGGTGCTGGAAGACCTGCTTGGCCTCGCCCTGCTCGACGATCTTGCCGCCATTCATAACGATGATGTCGTCAGAGATATAGCGGACCGTCTGGATGTCATGGCTGATGAACACCATGGCCAGGCCGAGCTCCTTCTTAAGGTCGGTCAGCAGGTTCAGAATCTGCGCGCGGACCGAAACGTCCAGAGCCGAGGTGGGCTCGTCGGCGATGATGGCATCGGGGTTCAACGACAGGGCACGGGCAATTGCGACGCGCTGGCGCTGGCCGCCCGAAAGCTGACCGGGAAGAACCTCGGCGGCGGAGCTGGGCAGACCGGTGAGCTCCAGGAGCTCCTTGACGCGCTTCTCCTGCTCTGCCTCGGTGCCCAGATTGTGGACGCGCATGGGATCGAGCAGTTGCTCGCGAACGACCATGCGCGGGTTGAGCGCCGTGGCCGGGTTTTGGAACACGACCGAGATGACGCGACCCATGTGACGACGGTCCTCGGCGGTACGCTTGGTAACGTCCTTGCCCTTAAAGTAGACCTTGCCGCTCGTGGGGGCCTGCAGGCCGCACATGACGTTGGCGGTGGTGGACTTGCCGCAACCGGACTCGCCGACGATGCCGATCGTCTGGCCGGGCATGAGCTTAATCGTTACACCCTGGACGGCGTGGACCAGGTTGGGGTGCAGAATCGAACCGGTACGGGTCCTAAAGGTGACGTGGACGTCATCAAGGAAGATGATCGGCTCGACGCCGTTGACTGCGGTCTCGCTAATCTACATCACCTCCGCGTGAGGGGTCAAACCATTTGCCT
>CALJNY010000188.1 GCA_937981515.1 uncultured Collinsella sp.
GCGATGCCGAAACCGAGCTCGTCATGTTGGCCATATCGGGGCCTCCTTGCATGCAAATCAGATAAAAAGAAGGGCCACCCGAAGGTGACCCTTTTGTCCAAACGAGTGGACAGACGCTGCGATCTTCTTAGCGCTTCTCGGGGATGCGAGCAGCCTTGCCCACCTTGTCGCGGAGGTAGTACAGCTTGGCGCGACGGACGCGACCATGACGGACGACCTCGAGCTTGGCGATCTTGGGGCTGTGAAGCGGGAAGGTACGCTCAACACCGACACCGAAGGAAATCTTGCGGACGGTGAAGGTCTCACGGGCACCGGCGCCGGCCATGCGGATGACGTCACCCTGGAAAACCTGGATGCGCTCGCGGTCGCCTTCCTTAATGCGGTAGTGGACCTTGACGTTGTCGGCAACGCGGACCTGCGGGATGTCCTCGCGGATCTGCTGACGCTCGATTGCGCGGATGTAATCCATGTGCAATTCCTTACTCTTCTAGAGGTGCCGTACCACCTTGGCCGGCACGTAGTTGAACAAACGTATTCGAGTATACACGCCACGACCTTGGCTGCAAGAACTATTTTGCCCGTGCGCAAAAAGACAAAAACACGCACTCTTTCTGCACTTATGCGCCGTCCGCAGCATCAGTCGTCGGCGTCGTCACGGTCGTTCCGGGCGCGATATAGCCGTATTCGAGCAGCACCGAAAGCGCATGCTGCTTCCAGGTGGCAAGCTCTTCGTCATTATAGTTGTCATGGGCCCATTCATTCATTGCGTCCTCGGCGTCTTGGGGCACCAGGTCCTGGCTGTCCGCCATCAGGTACAGGATGCCTAAGATGTCGAAGTCCTGCTTGGTCATCTCCTTCTTGTTTGATGTGCTGATGAGGCCGTGATCGGTGCCGTAGCGGCAGATATCGGTCAAAACGGTAACGAGGCCCGTAGGAATCGGCGAGGCATCCTTCGCGGCGGTGGGCGCGGTGTCGCCAGTCACTGCAGCGGCATCGTCGCTCGCCGGAGCAGACTCGGGCGCGATCGCATCGGAAGCGGTCTGCTCTCCCTGGGCAGGAGCCGTGCTATCCGTTGTCGCCGAAGATTCCCCCGAAGAAACGGACGTAACGCTCACCGGTGTCTCGACCACGGTCGTCATCGGGTCGACCGGTGCGGGCGCGGCGACGACCTCGGCCCAATCGGAATACACGTCGTCAATAAAGGCGCGAACATGGAAGGTGCCCGGTTGCGAGATGGTCATCGTACCGTCCGTCGCAACCGAAATGCCCTTGCTCTCGAGCTCCTGGGCCTCCCAGCTGCAGACCCTATCGACTTCCTTGCCCGTCGTGTCATAGACCGTAGCCGTTAGGCCGTCGATGCCGTTGAGATTCTCCTCGCCGCCGCCGACGGTCTGCGCCGAGCCCTCGAGTTTGATGCTGCCGTTAAACGACTCGGGCGCCACGTCGCTTACCTTATATTTGTAGGCCGCGGCATCGATCTCGTCATTGGTCGAAACATGCCCGTTCACGTCCACATAGGTGTCCTCGGGGATAAAGTACTTTACGTAGGCGGTGCCAGCTTTTTTACCCACCACGACTTGCTCGTGGTGACAGGGTCGGTCTGGATCTCGATGACGTCGGACTTGCACTCCTTGCCCTTCTTGTCCACCACGCGCCAGTCACCCGACGACTTCACAAAGCCGTAGTAGTCAACATCGTCCTCGTCCCTAGCATGCACGCGATAGGATGAGATGGGGTCTTCGTCTCCCACCGTAAGCCTTCGGGTCTTATCGGTCTGCAGCGACACGAGAATCTTGGAGATGGGCTTAATAGGCTGCGGCGTGCCCAACTGCGTATCGACCGTCACCGACTCAAACGACAGATTAGAACCCGTAATGGACATGGGGTAGGTGGCGGCCATGTCATTGAGCACGTTGCACGTGCGCGGGGCGCCGCCGTTGCGCGAAGGCACCTCGCGATCGGCCAGGACCGAATTCCAATCGATGGCGCGCACCATGTGGTTATTGGTACGATGCGACCAGCTCGTGACGTTTCCGGCGGTGGTATCGTAACCGTCGTCGCCACGATGAGCGATTGAGCGCAGGAACAGGTTCTGCACGGCGTCGGTCGACTGATCGCCAAAGGTAGTGTAG
>CALJNY010000189.1 GCA_937981515.1 uncultured Collinsella sp.
CGGCGTGGGCGTGTCTCGCTCGCTCGCTGCCGTCGTGGAGCAGCACAACGACGAGCACGGCATTGTCTGGCCGGTCTCCGTCGCTCCGTACGAGGTCGCGGTGATTCCGCTCGACCCCAAGAAGGAGGAGTGCGCTTCCGTCTGCGAGCAGATCGTTGATGGCCTGTGCGCCGAGGGTATCGAGGTTGTCGTCGACGATCGCGATGAGCGTCCCGGCTTTAAGTTTGCCGACAACGACCTTATGGGCTTACCGTATCAGGTGGTGCTCGGCAAGCGTGGCCTTAAGAACGGCACCGTCGAGCTCAAGGACCGTGCCACGGGCGAGCGCGAGGACGTGGCGATCGACGAGGTCGTCGCCAAGGTCGCCGAGCTTGTGAAGGCTGCGCGCCGTTAATCGGTGATTTCGCTTGTAGTTCGATATACGGGACGGTTCCGCATTTCTCCAGATAGGGGAGATGCGGGGCCGTTCTTTTATCTTGTCGGCGTGCTCAATCGCTAAAAGGAAAAACCCCACAGCCCATGCGAGCTGCGGGGTTTTTCCTTTGTGCCTCCGATGCGAAATGAATCGCTCAGATATTACTGATAATCGACGACGTCGATCCAGTTCTTCAGGAACTCATCGTTTACGTTGCGCTTACGAGCGAGCTCGGAAGCGGCGACGATGCTCGTCCACTGACGCACGACCTGCATGGGCATGTCGGCGCGGTCGCAGTAGAGCTCCAGGTAGGCCTCGGCCTGATCCTTGCTGTTGAGGGCAAAGAGCAGGTAGGTGGTGGCAACGTCGGCAGCAGGGGAGCCTTGGGTGGCGTGTGCCCAGTCGCAGACGTACAGCTGGCCGTCGTCGCCGACGATGACGTTGGAGGGGTTGAAGTCGCCGTGGCAGACCTTGAACTCCTTGGTCATGCCGTCCAGACGCTCCTGAAGGTTGTAGCGCGTGGTGGCATTGAGCTGATCGAGGCTGTCGATCATGCTGGCGAACTTGTCGCGCTGACGGTTGAGCAGCGGGGAGGTGTAGCCGTGGATCTCGATCTGGAGGTCGACGAACATCTCG
>CALJNY010000190.1 GCA_937981515.1 uncultured Collinsella sp.
GGCTCTCAATGTTTTTATGTCCTGCTCATATCGTCTCTGCCGGCAGTCGGGGACAGTCCTTGCAGCTTTTTGCGAAGAGTGTCCCCAACGACTAGTCGTTTAAGAACGTCCCCAATGACTGACCAATGACTAGGCAAGGGCGGCCATGATGGTGCGGGCGACGCCGTCGTGGTCGTTGTCGTATTCGGTAATGGCGTCGGCGGCCTTGCGATCTTCGGGCTCGGCGTTGATCATGGCCATGCCATGGCCCGCTGCCTGCAGCATGGGGATGTCGTTGATGTTGTCGCCGAACGCCCAGGCGTCGGCGAGACGCTCGCCCAGGTGCTCGCATAGCCACGTGAGGGCCGTCCCCTTGGTGGCGCCCTCACCCATGACCTCGATATTCATGGCGTACGAACGCGTGACCTCAATGCCTCCGAGCGTGTCGAGCGCCGCCGCGATGGCGTCGCGATCGGCCGGGTCGTGCCAGTACATGGCGATACGTTCGAGCGTCTCGACCTCGTCGATCTTGCTGTCGATATCCATGTCGATCGGTGTTCGTGTGCGCTTGAGCGAAGCCGCGATGTGGGGGTCACCGCCGCAGAACTCATCCAGGCGCCCGTAAAGCGAGCGGGGGAGGAAGCACTGTCCATCCGCGAAGATATCGAAGGTGACGTCATGGCCGGCGGCAATGCTATGGACGCGGTGGGCGATGGCGCGGTCGAGCGGTCGGCTCAAAATGCGCGTAGCACGTGAGGTATCGGTGGGCGTACCGTCGTCGAGCTGCCAGACGCTGGCGCCGTTGGCGCAGACCGCGTAGTGTACGGCGGGGTGGGCGAGGATGGGCTCAAAGATGCCCGACAGCGGGCGCCCCGTGCAAGGCACAAACTCAATACCGCGGCGCGCGAGCTCGTCGAGCATTGCCCAGGTGGCGTCGCTCATCTGCTTATCACTCGTCAGCAGCGTTCCATCCATATCGGAAAACACAATCATTTGTTGCGATCCTTTCTACTGGCATAAAAAGCGTGGCCGAGGGCGGTGATGCCCTGGCCACGCTTGGGTTCTATAACGGTCCGCGTCCTAGCGATCGGCGAGCGGCTTGTACTCCAGCGGCTCGATAACCGGGCGATACGCGGGACGGATGATGCGATGCGCGCAGAAGAGCTCTTCCATGCGGTGCGCCGACCAGCCGGCCATGCGGGCAACGGCGAACAGCGGCGTAAAGAGCGTCTCGGGCACGCCGAGCATCTTGTAGATAAAGCCCGTGTACAGGTCGATGTTGGCGCAGATGGGCTTGGTCATGCCGTGATCGCGCATCACTTGCGGGGCCAGGCGCTCGATGCGCTCGATGAGCGCGAACTCATCGCCCAGGTCCTTCTTGGCGGCAAGCGTGCGCGCGTAACGGCGGCACACCTCGGCGCGCGGGTCGCTCAGCGTGTAGACGGCGTGGCCCATACCGTAGATGAGGCCCGTGCCGTCGAAGGCCTGCTTGTCGAGAATCTTGCCCAGGTAGGCTGCGACCTCGTCCTCGTCCTCCCAATTGGAGACATGCGCGCGGATGTCCTCGTGCATGGAGACAACCTTGGCGTTGGCGCCACCGTGGCGCGGGCCCTTGAGTGAGCCGATAGCCGCGGCGTAGGCGGAATACGGGTCGGTGGCCGAGGAGGACAGCACGCGGCAGGCAAACGTGGAGTTGTTGCCGCCTCCGTGTTCGGCATGCAGCATGAGCATCACGTCGAGCAGCATGGCTTCGTCGCGGGTGAATGCCATGCCGCCGCGCAACACCTGCAGGATGGTCTCGGCGGTGGAGAGACCGGGTGTGGGGTGCGGTACATGAACCTCGGAGCCGCGGCGCTTGGCGACCGAGGCCATATGCGCGAAGGCGGCGATGCGGGGGAGACGGGCGAGCATGGAGATGGCGACGTCGATTTCGTGCTCGGGCGTAATGGCGTCGGGCTCGGCGTCGAAGGCGTAGAGCAGCAGCACGGCGCGCTGAAGCACATTCATGATGCTCGACGACACCGTGGTCATGGGGAACTCTTTGACGTACTCATCGCTCAGGTGCCTAAAAGCGCCCAGACGTCCGCAAAAACCGTCGAGCTCCTCTTTGTTGGGCAGCGAGCCCGTGATGAGCAGGTAGGCGACCTCTTCGTAGCCATAGCGATTCTCGGCCTGGGCGTTGTTGACCAGGTCCTCGATGCTGTAGCCGCGCAGCGTAAGCTTGCCCTGGTCGGGCACGACTTTGCCGTCGACCTTGTTGTAGCCGTGCACGTCCGAGATGCGGGTAAGGCCCGCGACCACGCCCGAGCCATCGGCATTGCGCAGGCCGCGCTTGACGTTATGCCCTACGAACAGGCCCTCGTCGTACGGGGCGGTCGGCAGGCCGTGGTAGAGGTTTTCGCTTTCGGGCGAAATCTGACGGCTCGCCTCGTAATCCAGAACCAGTCGGCTCAAGTGGTCATCGAAGCGGTAATAGATTTTCTTGGCGTCGTAGGCCATGCGCGCTCCTCTCCGGGCCGCATCGGGGTGGCTTGCATGGGCATGCGCGTGTCAGGCAATCCCCGGCGGCTTGTTCGCTACAGGCGGTACATAAAGTTAAAGACGTCCTCGCGCTGGATGGACACGTTGACGCCCGAAAGCTCGCCAGCCTCGGCTAGCGCCTTCTGCAGCTCGGCGAAGTCGAGCTTGGACTCGGCGGTGTCGGCCAGCATGGTCATGGTAAAGATGTCCTCGATAATGGACTGCGTAATGTCGCGGATGTCGACGTTGGCCTCGCCCAGAACACGGGTGACGCCGGCGACGATACCGGGGCGGTTCTTGCCAAGGACGGTGATGACGATACGGGAGGACGAGATCTCGGCCATGGGAAACCCTTTCGCGTGATTGCGGCGCGCGCGGGGCGCTCCGCTACGGTACAGTGTTCATCATTGTACCTGTCTGGCGCAAAAAAGGCGCGCTCGCTGCGGCGTTACATGCCTGCAACATGAGCGTAAGGGGGAAGGCCGTACGGGGAAGAGCCGTCTGGCGCGTGTCCGGCTCGTGTTGGGTTGATTTCCGATCTCAGCCGAACACATTGAGCGGACAGGCCGTTCCCGCAGTCAGCCGAACGCCTCCGACGGCTGATTCCGAACTGGAAGCGGAGGGCATCCCCGCCCTTCGGTAGGGGATACCGCTCCGCGGCGCATGCCGCGGGCGGCGCCCCTATCGGACCACCGTGACCTCAGTTGGGATGGGCCCAGCACTGCCGCGTACTCGGTGAGCTAGAGCCAACTGTTCGTCTTCACGTCGCGTATGGCGATATTTCGGTCGTCCGGCTCGGTGATGCCGTAGCCGAACGCCTGGAGCGTCTCGATGGACTCCTGGATCCTCTGTTGGAACATGGGACCCGGATCGACCCTCGGCCCGAGGTGCCCGCGCCAAAGGCACGGCGTAGCGCGCAGCATGTTATGGATTTTGGAGATGGGCTCGATGTCGGCGTAGACGTTGAGCGTCGCCATGGCGTCCTTGTGGCCGAGGATCGATTGGAGCGCCTTGATATCGCCGCCTTGGCGGATCCACTGCGTTGCGAACGTGTGGCGAAGGCCGTGGAACGTGATCAGCTCGTCGTTGGTGCCCATGAGGCCGTTGGTCTCCGAGAACGTCTTGAACGCCCTGCGGATATAGCTTGTCGTCGCGAAGGTCGCGCCCGGCTCCGACAGGATGTAGCAGTCCCCGATCTCGACCGCCCCGGTAAGGCCGCGCAAGCGCAGCTTTCCGCAGTCGATCTCGTGGGTCTCCTTCAGGAAGGGGAGTAGGCCGACCGGGTCGATGGGGATACCCCTGGCGTCATGGGTCTTGGTGTCCTTGATGAACGAACCCATTCCCTTCGCGTACGCCACCGAGTGTCTGATCGAGATCAGGCCCGTCTCGAAATCCACATCGCACCACCGAAGGCCGCAGACCTCGCCGATTCGCATCCCCGTGTGCAGGGCGAGTACGACCGCCCTCTAATCCTCGGCGGACCAATCGAGTCCGAACTCCTTTCGGGCATCCTCTTCGCTCATGACTTCGAGAAGGTCTCCGGGTTGGCAACGAAGGGCGAGGCATAGCTGCTCGAGTGTGTTGAAGCGAATGCCGCGAATATGCCCTTTTTTAATACGGGACAGGTTCACGGGCGTGGTTCCAATCCTTTCGGCAAGTTCGTTCGAGGAAATCTTTCGCTCGGCCATGATCTTGTCGAGGCGAACAATTACGGGCATGGCGTTTCCTTACGCAATCTCGTCGGAGTCGAGGTACAGCTCTCGGGCGTACAAGAAGAGCTGGGAAAGCATGAACAGGACGATGCCGAGAACCAGAGAGGTCCAATCGAATGATGAAGCGATCTCTTGGGCGCCGACGGCCCCCCCGCCGCCAAACATCGAAACGGAGGTTTTGAGTGAGCCGGCGTAGAGGCTGGTGGCAGCTTGAACAACGAAGAGAATGCCGAGCACCTTCAAGCATGTCGCAGACCCTTTCTTGAAGGGGTCTCCGCTCTTGATCGTCCACACGAGAACGGCGCTGAGGATGGTCGTAGCGATACCGATGACGGCAGGGACCAATGTCGAGATCGCAAGGGCTGGATACGCGGGGGAGTCTGCAATTACAGGGTTGTCGAGCACTTCGATTGCTGGCTTTAAGGAGAACGCCACTTGTGCGATGGCGGTGGCGCAAAGGGTCGCAGAGGCTATCGCACATGCGATGCGGAAGGAATGAAGCCGGGGAGTGCGATTGTCGGAACTCATAATAACCTCCGAAGAATTTAAAAAACTCAGGTTACTTTTTAACAGTTTATGTTAAATTGACTTTGCTGGCAAGTAATAAGGGCCGAGCATTTTGTTCGGCCCCTCTGTTCCGACTGGATGAGGTTAAGGTTGGCGATGAATATGCTCAAAATCTCGAAGGCGATCTTTAGGTCGCTTCTCTCCTCCAGGTCGCTCTGTGTTGTCGTTGTTGCGTTGATGGTTCTTTGTGCTCTGCCCGTCTTCAGGAGCGCGGCTGGCATCGACGGACGGGTCGAATACCTCGAGTCGGGAATAACCCGTGTTGAGCAGGAATTGTCAGCATCCTATGCGGATGCGCTTGTGAATGCGGGGGAGGACGGTGTCTATACCTCTTCATCAAGCATGCCCGCGCTTCTGTACCCTCTTGCCGCGGGACGTCTTATCTTGGCACCGCTCTCTCCCCTACTTCCGTTTCTGCAGATATCGGATGGAGAGTACACCTATTATGACGGATCGAAGGAGTACTTGCTATGGGTCGCAACGGCCGTTGCCGTCTCGTTCCTTGCCGCGCGTCTTAACAAACGTGAAAAGCTCATCATCCAGGCACCGATGGGCGAGCTGGGTAGACTTGTTGCATCGAGCGTATGGGCGAGTGTTTTTGCAATGCTTGCCGTCCTCGCCATCAATCTTCCAGGGATAATCGCCGCGCTTGTGAAGAATGGCCCGGGCTCGCCGTTCTATCCGATAGGCTACATTCAATATGCGACTCCGGTTATCAAACCGGCTTTGCTGGTGTTCGCGCAGACGGCCATCTTGCAATTCTTGGTGGCAGCGTTCATCTCGCTTGTCGTTCACCTTGCCGTGAAGATTGCCAATAACCCTACGCTTGGAATCGTGTTCGTATGTGCCCTGATGGGGGTGACGATGGTTCCCGGGTATTACGGAAGATCCATCGCTTTACGTGAGTTCGCCCTGTTGAATCCCCTTACGTATGCGAACACTGAGTTGACCGTCGGCGCCTATAGCCCGTACCCGACAACGCAGATAGTGAATCTGCCTGGACTTTGCTTCGAGCGTGGCGCGATTGCCCTCGTATGCGCAATCGGGATCGAGGTGCTGGCAATTAGCCTGCTTTGCGTTGCTGGAAAGAGCGGCTGCGCGTGCCCGATATCCCCGATTTGTCTTGAGAGAGGTTCCTTCACTGCATCGAGAACGGCAACTCGTTCGAGCGCTTGTGCCTCCGCCGTTGCATACGTAAGAACGATGGGGAAACTGCTCCTGCGTTCTCCTGCCCTCGCCGTATGCGCGATTGCAATGTCGACGACGATGCTGGCCCCGGCTCTGGTCGAGATGTTTCCTGACGCTGATAACGTTTCCGCTGTTCGGTATAGGGATGGGGAGCTCCGTTCAATAGATCGGTATCTAGAGCAGAACGCTGCGAATATGGACGTCGAGGGCAAAGCGGCCCTGGAAGACATGCGGGATGCTCTTTCGGGTTTCGTGTACGCGCCTATGCCTGCGGAGGGGTTTCGAAGCCTTGCGACGTACGAGCGCGCTCGAGGTGAGCTGGGCGCGGCAGATGCGACTCTCCTGCAATCGATCGGAATCGAGCCGGAGACTCCTTCTCGTGCGGAGGCGCGCGCCCTTCTGCTTGAGTCGATCGCGAGCTTGCCGGACCCCAAGGTTTACGAGTTAAGTACGAAGATGCCCCCATTAATCCTCCTTTCGTATCTCCAGGCAGCGCTTCCCTCCTTATTTTTGCTGTTGCCCGTGGTTGTCACATCGCTCGCGTGCACCCACCTGCAGTGTCGTTCCCTTCTGGTTCTCCAGATCCCCGCAACAGCGCATGTGCGTTTTCTGACGGCTGTTGCGCTGGCTCTCCTGCTTGG